>CAYSHQ010000058.1:0-9309 GCA_964430835.1 uncultured Lentisphaerales bacterium | reverse complement strand
CGCGTCACCGGAACACCGTTCACAACCGAAGAACTTGAACTCCTGAAAGCCATCGGCTGCCATTTGACCGCCCATTTGCAGCGTATCCGGCTTTCGGCACGTCTGGCGGACGCCAAAAAACTCGAGGCTTTCCAGACCATGTCCGCCTTCTTCGTCCATGACCTGAAGAACACCACCTCCACCCTCTCGCTGATGCTTCAGAACCTTCCCCGCCATTTCGACGATCCGGCCTTCCGGAAAGACGCCTTGCAGGCCATTGCGCGCAGCACCGAGAAGCTGAACCACGTGATCACACGGCTGTCCTACTTCCGGCAGCCTCAGGAGATGCATCCGCTCCCGACAGACCTGACCGCGTTGGCGGGCAGATCCGTGGCCACTTGGCGCGACACGCACTCCGGCCTGGTCACGCTTGCGCTGCCGCCAGTACCGCCGGTCATGGCAGACGAAGAGCAGTTGCAGAATGTCATAGCCAACCTTCTGACCAACGCCCACGAAGCCTCGCCCCCTGACGCCCCCATACACGTGCACGCCGGACTGCGGGATGGCTGGGTTTACCTGGAAGTTGCGGATCAAGGCTGCGGGATGACCAACGAATTCATGGCGCAATCCCTTTTCCAGCCCTTCCAGACAACCAAGCCGCGTGGCATCGGCATCGGCCTCTTCCACTGCAAGACCATCGTGGAGGCGCACGGCGGCCGCCTACAGGTAAAAAGCCGCCTCGGTGAAGGCAGCCGCTTCTGTATCTGCCTGCCACCCCAGGAGGCTTGCGCATGAAACCCAAACTACTGATCGTAGACGACCAGGAAGATATCCGCACCCAGATGCGCTGGGCTTTGGCAGAAGACTATGAAGTCGCGCAGGCCGAGGATCGCGCCTCCGCCCGAGTCGCCTACAGCGAATTCCACCCGCCGGTGGTGCTGCTCGACCTAGGGCTGCCGCCGCACCCGAACGACGCCACCGAGGGCTTCCTCGCTATGTCCGAAATCCTCGGACTGAATCCCACTACCAAGATCATTGTGATCACCGGGCAGGGCGAACGCACCCATGCCATCCAAGCCATCGGCACCGGCGCCTATGACTTCCTCTGCAAACCGATCCTGACCGACGAAATCCGCATCATCCTAAAACGCGCCTTCTATGTGGCCGATCTGGAACGTCAAGTACATGCGGCCTGCCCACCGAACGCGACGAACGACTTCGAAGGGATGCTCGGGGCCAGCCCCCAACTGCAAACCATCTTTACCGCCATCCGAAAAGTAGCCACCACGGATGCCCCGGTTCTGCTCCTCGGCGAGAGCGGCACAGGCAAGGAGATGGTGGCACAGGCCATCCACCACCGTAGCGGTCGTAAAGACGCCCCCTTTATCGCCATTAATTGCAGCGCCATCCCGGAAGCCCTGCTAGAGAGCGAGTTGTTCGGCCATGAAAAGGGGGCCTTCACCGGCGCGTATCAGCAGCGCAAGGGCCGCTTCGAAATGGCGTCGTGCGGCACGCTCTTTCTGGACGAAATTGGTGAGCTCCCCACCTCCCTGCAGGTGAAGCTGCTCCGCTTCCTCCAGGAACAACGCATCGAACGCGTCGGGGGACGAGAAAGCATCGCCGTGGACACACGCGTGATCGCCGCCACCAACGCCGATCTCAAGATTGCCATGCAGGCGCAACGCTTCCGGGAAGATCTCTTTTATCGCCTGGCCGTGGTGGTCATCCACCTCCCGCCCCTGCGAGAACGACTGGGCGACATCCCCTTCCTAGCCATGGCCTTTTTGCGAAAGTTTGCCCACGAACAAAATAAACCATCCCTCACCGGCTTCCATTGCCAGGCGCTGCAGGCCATGTCCCGGTACGAATGGCCCGGCAATGTGCGGGAGATGCAAAATCGTATCCGGCGCGCCACCATCATGGCGGATGGTCGCCTCATCTCGCTCGCCGACCTGGACCTATCTTCCGTGGCCACCACCACGGGACTCCAGAGCCAGACACTACGCGAAGCCCGTGATCAGTTGGACCGCGAAATGATCGAACGCGCACACACCCACCATAAAGGGAAGATCAGCGCCATGGCCGAGGAACTCGGCATCAGCCGTCCAACCTTGTACGAACTGATGGATAAACTCTCGATTCGGAGAACATAAGCATGTCCACCGCCACACCTAACGTAACAGCCGCCACCTGGCGCACCTTTGGCCTTGGCGTGTGCCTCGTGAGCGCGCTGAGCGCCTTGCCACTAGTGCGGCTGGCCAGCTTCGCCCTGCAATCGAATTTGCAGTCGCATATTCTGTTGATCCCCTTAATTAGCGCCTATCTGCTCTACCACGACCGCCACGCCATCTTCCAACGCCCGGCCTCTGCTACCAACGGCCGCCGCATCGCACTGTTCACCGGCCTTGCCGCCCTCGCGCTGCTGGCACTGCATGCTGCGCTCACGGCCGGCAACCGCATCAGCAGCGAACCAGGCGCGCTCTGCCTGCCGGTCATGGCCTACATCACCATACTCCTCGGCGCCTTCCTCGCCTGCTTCGGCCGTGCCGCGTTTCACGCCGCCCTATTTCCACTCCTCTTCCTGTATGTCATGGTGCCCATCCCCGATGCCGCGGCGCATGTCATGGCCGTCGCGCTCCAGCATGGCTCGGCCACCGCCACACATGGATTATTTCTGCTGACCGGCACACCGGTCATCCGCGACGGATTGACGTTCCATCTGCCTGGCTTATCTCTCCACGTGGCCGAAGAGTGCAGTGGCATCCATTCCACCCTCGCGCTGCTCATTACCAGTCTGGTGGCCAGTAAACTCTTCTTGCAGCAAGTGCCAAGTCGCGTGGTACTCCTGCTCGCCGTGATCCCGCTCTGCCTATTGCGCAACGGCTTCCGCGTGGTCTCCCTGGCGCTGCTGACCATGCATGTCGATCCCGGCATCATGGACAGCCGCCTCCACCACCGCGGCGGACCCCTCTTCTTCGCGCTCGCGTTGCTCGTTTTTTTTGCACTTTTGCTCGGTTTACGTATTTGGGAAAAACGAAACAGATAGGAGTTGCCATGCCACGCTTACACATCAATCAAAGACTTGGTACGTCATGCCTGGTGCTGGTGCTCGCCGGCGGCTTGGCCGTTACGGCGGGCTGTTCGCCCGCTATGCGCAACGCACGCCACATGGCCCGTGGCGATAACTACTTTCAGGCCGGCAAATATCAGGAGGCCACCATTGAATACCTGCATGTAATCACGGCTGAACCAACCAACCCAAGGGCCAATCGCCAATTGGGTCTGGCATTGTACGAATCCGGCAAAAGGCGTGCCGCTGTGCCCTACCTGTTGCGCGCCGAAACCGCCGAACCAACCAACACCGCCGTCAAATTGAAACTCGGGACCATCTATCTGACGGCTGGCGACCGACTCCAAGCCCACCAACGGGCGCAGTCGGTCTTGGAAATGACCAGCGACAACCTGGACGCGCTGATTCTGTGGGCCGGCTCGGTCTCCACCTCCAATGAACTGAACGAGGCCCTGTACCGGTTGCAACCGTTGCTTCCGCGTTTCCAGCATGCGCCCGCCTTTCACATCGCCCTCGCGACACTCTACGGGATGAAGGGCGATGGAGCGGCGGAGGAAACCATCTATCGCCAGGAACTCACCACCCACCCGAACTCTTGGGAGCTCCACCTGGCCATGGGCGACACCTATCTGGCACGACATGCGCCCAGCCTGGCGGAACACGAATACCAGTCCGCCGCCGCGCTCGCCCCCATCGCCTCACTGGCACATCTCCGCCTGGCGCGTTTTCGCTATGCCACCCGTAAAACTGCCGAAGCCAAAACGATATTAACGAACATGCTCCATCAGGTGCCGCTGCATGGCCCCGCCCTGTTCTGTCTCGCGGAAATCGCCTTCAGCGAAAAACAGTACGACCAAGCCGCCGCCCAGTTGAACAAACTCCTGCAAGCCGAACCCTCCAACATCGAAGCCTTTCTCCTACGCCAACGCGTCCACCTCGCGCAAGGCCAAACCGAAGAGGCCATCGCCAGCTATGAACGGCTGATCACCCTATACCCCAAGTTCGCCCCAGGCCACTACTATCTCGGGCTAGCCCATCTCCAGCAAGGCGCGGTGCCGCCAGCCGTGCGCGCGCTGGAAAGCGCCGTAGCCCTGCGGCCGGATTACGCTGAGCCCCTGCGCACCCTGGCGGAATTGCACCTCCGCACCGGCCAACCGGAAGCCGCCCTGCAACTCCTGAAAGCGTTTACCAAACGTTTTCCCGCCGATCTGCCCGCCAACCTGTTGCTGGCCGCCGCCTATGCCGCGCGCAAGGATGAGACCAAGGCCATCGAAACCTATCGCGCCACGCAAATAATCGCGCCGGAAAACCCCGAGGTCCCCTACCAGCTGGGCCTGCTACTGCAGCGCCAAAACAAGGAAACCGAGGCAATCGACCAGTTCGAGGCCGCGCTTCAGCTCGATCCGGCATTCCTGGAACCCCTGCTACAACTGGCCAACCTCGATGCAGCTCGCACCAAGCGCTGGGATACCGCCATCCAGCGAGTCCGCGCTCAGATCGAAAAAACACCGACCAAGGTGGGACTCTACGCGCTGCTCGGCGAAATCCAGTGCCGGGCACGCGACTGGCCCGCTGCCGAATTCTCTTTCCAACAAGCGATCACCAACCAGCCAGATACCATCGCCGCCTACTTGGGTTTAAGCCGCGTCTATGAGGTCACCGGTAAACGCGCGCAAGCCCTCACGAATGTCGACAAGGCTCTAGCCCTTAAACCCAAAGACCTTACCGCACGCATGCTTAAAGCAAACTTACTCCAACTGGGGAGCGACTTCGCCGCTGCCGCCACGCTCTATCAACAGATCATTGCCATATCCCCATCGTCAGCTGCCGCTTGGAATAACCTGGCTTGCCTCTACCACGCGCACCTGAACCGGGGCAACGAAGCCTTTGACCTGGCCAAACAGGCCAGACTCCTCGCCCCCCGCGACCCCGCTATCGCCGACACGCTGGGATGGATCGCCTGCACGCGCGGAGAAACCAAATGGGCGCTGGCCTTGCTCCAGGAGAGCGCCGAAAAACTCCCCAGCGAACCCCAGGTCCAATACCATCTGGGGATCTGCCAAAGCGCCTTGGGCGACGAAGAGGCGGCCAGGACCAGCTTGTCCCGCGCGCTCGAACTGAGCACGGAGTTCCCCGGCGCCGCCGAAACACGCTCGATGCTCACCGTCCTGAAAACCAGCACCGACCTGCACGAACTCGCCACCACCGCAGCCGTGGCTGATTTCGTGGACAACTACCCCCAAAACCCCATCGCCCTCCTGCGGGCAGGCACCCGCTATGCCGCACTGGGCGAAACGCTGCGCGCCCAGCAGGCCTTTGAACGAGCCCTTCAATGCCAAACCAACCTCGTCGCCGCACAGGTGCGACTGGCCAAACTCTACGCCGGCCCCCTCCAGCAGCCAGCAAAAGCCCTGTTGCTCGCCAAACAGGCCAGGACCGCAGCCCCAAACGACCCACAGGCTGCCGATCTGCTGGGGTGGCTCGCCTTCCAGCAGGGCGACTACCAACGCGCACGCAGCCTGTTGGCCGATAGCGCCGCGCCAGGCACCATGGACCCGGAACAACTCTATCATTGGGGCATGCTGCAATTCGTGACGGGAAAAACCACCCTCGCCACCAATCTGATCGCCCAGTCGCTGGCCTCGTCCGTCCCCTTTTCCACCGCCCCCGAAGCCTGTCGCTTCTTGGAACAATGCCGCAACCCCACCGACGCCATCCGCCTCATCAAAACCGCCGGCGTGACCAATTCACTCCGCCCCGAGTTGCTGCCCGCGCTGATGGCCCTGGCCGACGCGTACACGCGTGACGGCGAAACAGAAAAAGCGCTGGCGCTCTGCGAAAAACTGACGCAACAGTTCCCTGATTTCACCCCGGCGTATCGTGCCCTGGCCCTGGGGTGCCTCGGCCAGACGAATGCGCCGGACACCCGCTATCCCCTACTGACCAAAGCCCGGGAATTACTTCCGGAAGATCCCTACGTGGGGTTCGCCCTCGGCGCCGCCGCTGCCCGCCAGGGACAACATGCCTACGCCGCCCGCATCCTGCAATCCAGCGCCGATAAACTCCCCGACCGGGCAGACCTCTACTACCTCCTCGGCCAGACGTATCACCGGCTTTCCAAACCCGAGGCGGCCCGCCAAGCCCTGCAACAGGCCCTGCGCCTGGATCCGAATCCACAATCGACCGCCGCCATCGCGGCTCGCGCTCTCCTAGTCCAACCCCTGTAGTCGTGCACCTGCACAGACCCCTAACACAAAACCAAGCGGAGTCACACCTAACATGCACACGCATAAACCACCGCACACCAAGGCGTCCCGTACATCCAACCAGGGACCGCTCACCATCCCAGCCACGCTATGCCTCCTTATGACCCTGCTACCAACGGTCGCGCCAACCCTGGCCCAAACCCCCAGCCCCGATTCATCTTGGCATTTCTCCAGCAGCCTGGGAAGCTCGTACAACGACAACCGCGATGGTGCTTCCTCCAACCGCCAGGATAATCTGGATGTTACGGCGGGAAGCCGCGGCACGTACCAACTCCGCGACGGCGACCGCACAGAACTTAACCTGTCGCTGGCCCCGTTCGCATCCCCGACCGACGAACAAGACACGCTGCAGGGCACCAAGCTCTTCGGCTCCGCTGCCATAGATCTGAAACATCAACTGACGCCCGCCCTCGCCGCCACAGCCGGCGATGCCCTGCGCTACAGCGACGATGCCGACGTCCCGGAACAGGACACCATCCAGCGCACCCGCACCTCCACCTATCTGGTGCATACCGCCTACGTCGGCACCGATGCACAAATAGCTCCCGACGTGGGCGTTGCGCTCAACGCCTCCACCATCGGCGTACGCTATGACGACGAAACCGCTGCCAAGCAAAGGAATTCCGATACCTACGCCGGCTCAGCCACCTGCACCTACCACCTCGCACCAGATCTCTCGCTATTCGGACAAGGAGGTGTATCCGAATATGAAAGCCCGGCCAACAGCGGTAGCCAAGGCGCCCTCATAGTCTCCTATGTCGCTGGGTTTACGCACATGTTTTCCCCCGACATGATTGCCAAGATCAGCGGTTCCTATCAGACCACACAGTACAAATCCGAACAGCCCCCTTCCGGTATGCTGGGTGGTCAGGCGGATCTAACATTCCAAGCTACCACGCCCACACGCTACCACCTCACCGCCAACTACGGCTACACGGACCCTAATGTCGCAGATACGGACGTGCAAAAAAAACTCAACTTAATCGGCAGCGTAGACCACGACCTGATAGCCGAAAAACTTACCATAGGTACCCAGCTTCACTACACCGACAGCCAGAATGCTAGCGAATCGAACAGTCGTGGCAACAACTCCACGCAAATGATCAGAATGCGCGGCTATGGCACGTATCGCCTCACACACCATTGGTCCAGCACGCTCGGCTACACCTGCGAAGACTGGCGCTCGGTAGCGCAAAACTCATTCCAGCGAAACACCTTAGACGCATCCCTGCTCTATACGTGGTGACCCCCCCTCGTATATAAATGCGACTTCTGCTGCGCCCCCGCTGTATACATCTACAACAGCTGCACGCCTGAACATGTCGCAATCCGCGACACCCCCCCCCCTGTTCTCGACCATGCCGCACACGCCGGTCAAAAATATTTTTCCGCACTACCGCATCATCCCCTTGGCTGGCGCGCCCCAGAATCCGACAGAAAAGTGAGATTCTCCACGAAGAGCACGAAGAAGTCTGTAAATTGTGTGATTTCCTAGTGCGTTCGAATCCTTTCGTGTGTCTTCGCGCGGGAGACACGAACCGTGCGCCGTCCGTGTATCATAGGCCATGCCTGCCAGCGCTGTACTTGCAGATTTTCCAACAAAAGATGCCTACTTCGTGCCCTTCCTGCTCTTCGTGGTGGAAACGGATGTTCTCGATTCCCCACTAACAAAAATCGCACCCCTGCCGCACTACCATGCCATTCCCCTTTGCTTTGTCGCTAAAAGACGCCCCCAAAAGTCGCTCCCAATTGGCACGCTTCCCGCTTTCACCAACTGCATGAATATTATGAACCCGCTACCTATCAATCGGCAACACAACCATAAATACGGCATCCTGCTGGGAGCGCTCTTCAGCCTGACATCATTGCTGAACGCCACCACCGTCTCCATAGCCTGGGATCCGCCGTCAAGCTACACCGACGGCAGCGCCCTAACCGATCTGGCTGGCTATCGCCTGTATCATGGCACAGCCAGCGGCGTCTACACCGATAACACCGTGATCGACAATGTTACCGGATTATCCCTGACCAATCTGCCCTCCGGTCGCACGCACTATTTCGCCATTAGCGCGTACACCAGTTCCGGCACAGAAGGCGCGCGCTCCGACGAACTCGCAGTACCGATTCCACCCGCCATTACCTTGAGCACCGTCTCCATATCGATCACGGAAGGCACCTCAAGCACGGTACGTGTCCGCCTGGAGGCCCCGCCGATCCATGCCACCACGGTCCAGGTGAACCGCGCAACCGGCAGCGATCCATACCTCGGCATCACCGCAGGGGCGCAGCTGCTGTTCTCACCCACCAACTGGTCAACCGATCAGACCGTGACGCTGACCGCGCTACCCGATCCAACACGAACCATCCGCACCGCGCTCTTCGATTTCAGCGGTGCGGACCTCCTATCCGCCCAACTAACCGCAGCCACCCTCGCTGCCAACGTGATCCCTACCGAGTTGATCGACCAACAAGACCTCAATGCCAACGGGATCCCCGACACTTGGGAAATCACCCGTTTCGGTGGCCTGAATCTACCCGGTACAGCTGCCAATGAAGATACCGACCACGATGGCTGCTCCAATATTCAGGAATACATTGCCGGCACGGACCCATCGGATCCATCCAGCCGACTCCAGGTAGAGATACAAGCCAACGCGGAGACAACCGAAATCTCCGTTCAAACCATTGCGCCGAGCGGCTATGGCTATCTCGGCAAAACCCGCACCTATACCCTGCTGCAAAGTGCCGATCTTGCCGCAGGCACCTGGGCCTCCGTCCCAGCCGCGACCGACATCCCGGCCACCGGACAGAAGCTCACCCATGCCGACGAGGCCAACACCGCCCCCTCCAGCTTCTACCGCGTCTCCGCACAACTCCAGTAACCCATCCTCGCCGACTAACCCCGTGGCCACCGGCCCCATCCCTGTTTCATTACAGAGTTGCGTTCAGTAGGCCGGCACCCCGGTTCCCGCCACGGCATGGGCCGCAACCGCA
>CAYSHQ010000057.1:0-9344 GCA_964430835.1 uncultured Lentisphaerales bacterium | reverse complement strand
AACCCTGAACCCTGATACCTGAGTGGTTACCTTGGAACTTTGTGCTTGGTTGGCTAGCCTTGGGCCTTTAGAAAGGTTTGGAGTTCGCGACCTTGGTCGCGCTTTTTGCGGGCGAGGTAGCAGATGGTGAGCGCAGTCGAACCGCTGGCCACGCCCGGGGAAGAATACACGGCCGGGAATGACTGGTCACAGCGACAGGGATCGTGAGCGGACCGCGTGCGGCGCCGCGGCGAGCCGCGGCGGAGAAGAGCGGCGTCAAGCCGCCGCAGTCCAAACCCGCCTGACATGCCGCATACACTGCACGCCGACCGCTGAGGATTGTACCCGGTTATACCCTGTGACAGAAACAGGCAAAGTGTCAGGTTGACAACCGTGCGCAATTTGTCATAATCCACCGTTTTGTTTCCCCTCAGACAGGATCTTTTGCATGAATATCCATATCACTGGTTTAGGGTACGGCCTGCCGGCACGGCGTGTCACGAACGAAGAACTAGCCAAGACGATTGACACGACGGACGAATGGATTGTCTCACATACGGGGATTCATGCCCGTCATATTGTGGGGCCGGACGAGAGTGCCGCCACGCTGGCCACGGCCGCCGGTAAGATGGCGCTGGCCCGCGCCGGCGTGAAGCCGGAAGAACTGGGGCTGGTGGTCGTCGCCACCAGTACGCCCGATTACGGCGCGTTCCCTTCCACGGCCTGTCTGGTGCAGCGTGATATTGGCGCGGTTAATGCCGGGGCGTTTGATGTATTTGCGGCCTGCACCGGGTTCATCTATGCCTTGGAAACGGCCCGCAGCTTGATGCAGAACGATGGGCGGCCGGCGCTGGTGATTGGTGCGGATGTGATGACGCGTATCACGGACTGGAAGGATCGTAACACCTGTGTGCTGTTTGGCGACGGCGCCGGGGCTGCGGTGTTGCAGGCCAATGAGCGGCCGGGCGGCATCCGGCATTCGATTTTACGGGCGGATGGCAAGGGATCGCAGGCGCTCTATCATGAGGGCGGCTGTCGTACCCCGCAGACGGGGCCGTGGCAGGCCGCTTATCTGCAGATGAATGGCCGGCAGGTGTTCAACTTCGCAGTTAAGGCGTTTGAAGAGATTGTGCGCGACTTGATTGCCCGTCAGGGGATTACGATCGACCAGGTCCGCTGGATCGTGCCGCATCAGGCCAATGTGCGTATTATTGAGGCAGCGGCCCGTCGTCTGGATATCGGCATGGAGCGCTTCTTCATCAATATCGGCGACCTGGCCAATACGTCGGCGGCCACGGTGCCGATGGCGCTGGAACAGGTGCATCGCGAAGGGAAACTGCAGGCCGGTGATACCATCATCCTGGCCGGGTTTGGGGCCGGCCTGACATGGGGCGGTTCGTTGGTGCAGTGGAACGGATAGACGGTTAGTGCGTGGGTGCCGCAGGAAGGGATGGCCATATGTGTAGTAGCCGGAAACGAGTGGTGATTACGGGGCTGGGGGCGGTCACGCCCATTGGGAACACGGTGACGGAGTTCTGGAGCAGCATCCGCAGCAGCGTCTCGGGGCTGGGGCCGATCTCCCGGTTTGATGCGTCCCGCGTGGACTGCCGTGTGGCGGCGGAAGTGAAGAATTTCGACCCGGGCCGGCACATGGACCCTAAGGATGCCCGCCGGATGGCGCTCTTCACGCAGTATGCCGTGGCGGCCGCCAAGATGGCGTGGGCCGATGCCGGACTGGACAAGGGCGGCAGCGAACCCGATCGCACGGCCGTGATTCTGGGCAATGGCATTGGCGGCGCGGAGATCCACGACGAGGGGTATAAGACCCTGCAGGAGCGCGGTCCGGGGCGCATGTCGGCCATGACGATCCCCAAGCTGATTTCCAACGAAGCGGCCGGCAATATCTCGATTGCCCTGCAAGCCAAGGGGTTTGCGCATACCGTGAATACCGCCTGTGCGTCGGCCACGGATGCCATCGGCATCGCGCTGGATGCGATTCGGGCCGGACGCGCCGAGGTCGTGATCTCCGGGGGGACGGAGGGCGCCATTACCGAGTTTTGCATCGGCGGGTTCTGCGCGCTGAAGGCGCTGTCGACCAAATATAACGACACGCCCACCAAGGCGAGTCGCCCGTTCGATCTCAACCGCGATGGGTTCGTCATGGGCGAAGGCTCGGGCATCCTGATTCTTGAGGAATATGAGCATGCGATCCGCCGGGGCGCCCGGATCTACGCGGAACTCGCCGGCTACGGCGCCACGGGCGATGCGCACCACCTGACGGCACCACATCCGGAAGGCGAGGGTGCCGTACGCGCCATCCGGTTGGCCCTGCAGGACGCCGGCATGGCGGCGAGCGAGGTGGATTATGTCAATGCGCACGGCACCTCTACGCCGTTGAATGACCCCATGGAAACCAAGGCCGTGAAGACGGTCTTTGGGGACCACGCCCGATTGCTCAAGATGTCCTCCACCAAGAGCATGACCGGCCACCTGATGGGGGCTGCGGGTGCCATTGAAGCGGTGGTGTGTGTGTTGGCGCTGCATGACCAGTTCTTCCCGCCTACGATCAATCACGAGACGCCGGATCCGGCCTGCGATTTGGACTGCGTGCCGAACCAGGGGGTGAGCGCCCCGATGCGGGCCGCGATCTCGACTTCGTTGGGCTTTGGCGGGCACAATGGCGTTCTGGCTTTTAGAAAGGTCTCCGCATGAAACCGATTACGTCCTTGATTCCCCATCGTGATCCCTTCCTCTTTGTGGATTGTATCCTGGAGGCGAGCGCCGAGAAGATCGTCGGCGAGCGCACCTTCCCGGATAGCACGTGGTTCTTCCAAGGGCACTTCCCCGGCTATCCGGTGGTGCCCGGCGTGGTGCTGGTCGAGACCATGGCGCAGTGTGGCGGGGCCGGGCTGGTGGAAGCGGGTCTGATGCAGAACTGTGTTTTTCTGCTGGCCGCCGTGCAGGAGGCCAAGTTCCGCCGCCAGGTGCGGCCGAACGAGAAGCTCCGCCTGGAGATCGAGAACCTGAAGGTCTCGAGTCGGCTGGTCAAGCAGCGGGGCAAGGCCTGGGTGGGCGAGGAATTGGCGGCCGAGGCGGAATGGTTCTGCGTGCCGGGGAAAGTCTGAGGCGCGGCGCGTCCGGCCCCCATGACGGCTCGGGAACGAGGACTAGCATAACCAACTTTTTCGTGAACAGATCATGCCGCTGCGGGCCAGTTTTTCTGGTCCTGGCGGATCTAGCAGGAGCGACCACCGTGGGCTATAACTGTGTCGTGTGTGTCAAGCAGGTGCCGGATACCAAGCGGATTACCGGCCAGGCGATGAAAGAAGATGGCACCGTCAACCGGGCGGCTTTGCCGGCGGTCTTTAATCCGGAGGACCTCAATGCGCTGGAAGCCGCGCTGCGCGTGCGCGATGCGCATGGGGGTACCGTCACCGTGATTACCATGGGGCTGCCGGCCGCGTGCGAGGTGCTGCGCGAAGCCCTCTACCGTGGCGCCGATGCGGCGGCTCTCGTCACCGATCGCCGCGCCGCAGCTTCGGATACGCTGGCCACCAGCTACATTCTTTCGTGCGCCGCCAAGAAGCTGCACCCGGATCTGATCTTTTGCGGGCGCCAGGCGATTGACGGCGATACGGCCCAGGTCGGCCCGCAGCTCGCCGAAAAGCTCGGCTTTACGCTGGTTACCTATCTCGAGGAGCTGACGCTGCATGGCCGCACGGCCACGGCCCGGCGCAATGTGGGCAACGGTTTTGAGGTGGTCAAGGCGCGCCTCCCTGCGCTCTTTACGGTGATCGAGACGGCGAACCACCCGCGGCCGAATGCGCTTAAGAAGGCCATGAAGTGCAAAAAGGCCCGCGCGCCCGTGTAAGTCGCCAAGCTGGTGGACGCGGAGCTGGCCTCGGCCACGGCGGAAGCCAAGGCTGAAGAGGTCAAGCGCCGCTGCACGGAACTCTCCGCCAAGGGGCTGTTGATCAATCAGTGGAACCTGGACGACCTGCAGGCGGATCTGGCTTGGTGCGGTGGCGCAGGCAGCCCGACCAAGGTGCATCGCATCCAGTCCATCGTGCTGGCGGGTGGCGACTACAAGGAGTTCCCCCCGACCGAGGCGGGCGTGAACCAACTGCTCGGCGAATTGATTGAGGACCATACGATCGGGTGAGGCACCAGGGGGTGCGCGGGGACCCGCAGACGGTCCGGCCCACCTCCGACCCCGGGAATGCATCAGCGATTTTCACGAGGAATACGAACATGATCGAAGTCAACCGACAGGGCGAAGTCTGGATCTACGCGGAACAGGAAGCGGGCAAGCTGTCCGATGTGCCGCTGGAGCTGTTGAGCAAGGGACGCGAGCTGGCGGATCAGTTGCAGGTGCCGTTGGGCTCCGTGCTGCTGGGGCGGAATGTTTCCGACCTGGCCGGCCAGCTGATCCTGCATGGTACTGACAAGGTCTACCTGGCCGAGGATGCGGTGTTGGGGCATTATCAGACGGCCAGCTATACCAAGGTCATCTGCGACCTGATCACGCTGCACAAGCCGCAGATTTGCCTCTTTGGCGCCACGCCCATGGGGCGCGACCTGGCCCCGACGGTGGCGTCCTGCATGCGCTGTGGTCTCACCGCTGATTGCACGGACCTGGAGATTGGCGAGCATACGGAACCGTCCACCAAGGAGCGGTTGAGCAACCTGCTGCTGCAGATCCGTCCGGCGTTCGGCGGCAACATCATTGCCACCATCGTCAATCCGCATCGCTGGCCCCAGATGGCCACCGTGCGTGAAGGCGTGATGCGCATGTCGTTGCCGGAGCCGGGCCGCAGCGGGGTCACCATCCGCTGCGCCGTGAATCTGACGGGGATGACGCTGCCGGTGGAGGTGCTGGAATCGCAGCGCCGCCCTAAGAAGGTGAACCTGAAGGGCGCCCGCATCATTGTGGCCGGTGGCGCCGGTGTGGGGAGCCGCGATAATTTCCGCCCGCTCTGGGACCTGGCCAACATCCTCGGCGGGGCCGTGGGGGGCAGCCGCGCGGCCGTGGACCTGGGGTACGTGGATCACGATCATCAGATTGGGCAGACGGGTACGACGGTGCGCCCCGCGCTCTATATCGCCTGCGGTCTCTCCGGTGCCGTGCAGCACCGGGCCGGCATGCAGGAATCCGCGAAGATTCTGGCGATTAACAACGACAAGGACGCGCCGATCTTTGGCGTCGCGCACTACGGGATTGTGGGCGATCTGAACGAGGTGCTCCCCCGGATGATCAAGGCAATTCGTAGTGGTGCCAGCATCACCAAGGCCGCGGAGGCGGCCGCCAAGGCATAAGCAACGTCGCAGAAAAAGGTACACGCACATGGCAAACTTTTATACCGACAATGAGGATATCCAGTTCCTTTTCCGCCACATGGATTTTGCGCGGTTGTCGAAGCTGACCGAAGAGAACTACCGGTTCGCCCGGGAGTTCGCCTTCGCACCGAGCGATGCGGCCGACGCACGCGACAACTATGCGCGCATCCTCACCACGATCGGCGAGATTATCGGCGAGCGCGTGGCCCTGAGCGCCGCCGAGACCGATACGGTTGGCAACACGCTGAATGCCGATGGCAGTGTCACCTATGCCCCGGGCATCGCGGAAGCACTCAAGCTGTTGAGTCAGGCCGATGTCATGGGGTTCACGCTCCCCTACCGCTATGGCGGCCTGAACTGCCCGCAGCTGCTGTATACCATGTCCAACGACATCGTCAGCCGTGCGGACGCGGCGTTGATGAACCTGTACGGCTTGCAGGGGATCGCCGAGACGATCAATAACTTCGCCAGCGAAGAGATCAAGCAGGAATACCTGCCGCGCATGGCCAGCGGCGAGTTCACCGGCGCCATGGTGCTGACCGAGCCCGATGCCGGTAGCGATCTGCAGGCCGTCAAGACGCGTGCCTATCAGGATGCCAGTGGCAACTGGTTCATTCGCGGCGTGAAGCGCTTCATCACCAACGGCTGTGGCGAGGTCTTGCTGGTGCTGGCCCGTACCGAGCCGGAAATCGCGGATGGCCGCGGTCTCTCCTGCTTGCTGGTCGAGCGCAACCCGCGCGTGCGGGTGCGCCGCTTGGAGCACAAGCTCGGCATTAACGGCAGCCCGACCTGCGAACTGGTCTTCGATGACTGCCCCGCCAAGCTGATTGGCGAGCGCCAGCGTGGGTTGATCACCTACGTGATGAGCCTGATGAACGGGGCGCGCATTGGCATTGCGGCGCAGAGTCTGGGTATTGGCGAAGCTTCCTGCCGCGTCGCCCGCGACTACGCTCGCAGCCGCAAGCAGTTCAACACGGCCATTGACAACTTCCCGTCGGTGCGCGATTTGCTGGTGGATATGAGCCTGGACCTGCAGGCCGCGCGCGCCATCACCTACCACGCGGCCTTTTCGGTCGACCTGGAGTTCGGCACCGCCAACCGGTTGGACTCTGGACAGGCGGATGCCGAGGAGACCAAGCGCCTACGCACTGAGGCGCGCAAGTTCAAGGCCTATAACAAGCTCCTGACGCCGATGGCCAAGTACTACGCCTCCGAGATGTCGATGCGCACCTCCAACGGCGCCATGGCGGTGTTGGGCGGCAGCGGCTACATGAAGGACTATGCGGTGGAGCGCTATCTGCGCGATGCGCGCATCACCACGATTTACGAGGGTACGAGCCAGTTGCAGGTGGTAGCCATGACCGCCGGGATCATGGGCGGTACCGCCGTGGAAGCCGTCCAGGAGGTGTTGGGGAACCGTACCTGGTCGCCGGAGATCGAGCCGGTGGTGGCGAAGATTCGTGAGGGGATCGGCTTGATGAACGAGGCCATTGGCTTCATCAAGACGCAGTCCGGCAATGCGTATCGCGACGTGCATGCGCGGAAACTGGCCGATATGGCCTGTTATTTGCTGGCCGGTAGCCTGTTCTGCGATCATGCCACGGCCAATGCCAAGAAGTTGGTGGTGGCCAAGCGCTGGATGGCGGAACGTCTGCCGCAGATCCGGATGCTCAAGGAGCAGGTCTGCTCCGGCGAAGCTTCCAGCTTGGCCGAGTTTGAGACCTTGGCCAGTCAGCTGCCTGTGGTGGACTGAGCGGAGCTGCGGAAGTAGAAGGGAAAAGAGCAACGGTGGCCTCGGGCCGCCGTTGCTCTTTTTTGTGGGGCGGTGCGCCGCTAGCCAATGGCCAGCGGTCCCTGTTCGCCGGTGCGGATACGGACGACTTCCTGCAGATCCAGCACGAAGATCTTGCCATCACCAATCTGACCGCTGCGTGCGCCAGCGGTGATGGCGGCAAGTGTCGTGGCGAGAAATTCGTCATTCACGGCAATTTCGAGCTTCACCTTGCGCAGGAGCGTGCCGGCCTCCTTGTGGCTGCGGTAGATTTCGGCAATGCCTTTCTGTCGGCCGCGTCCCAGCACCGGTGAAACCGTCACCAGGTGGATCGCTTGCTCCTCCAGGCGGGCCAAAACCTCGTCCAGGCGATCCGGTTGAATGATGGCAATAACATATTTCATGATACGCGCTCCTTCGGGGGTGATTAATCCAACTGCGTGTAGGCCGCCTCGCGGTGCTGCGTCAGGTCCAGGCCCACCGATTCCTCGTGCTCGGTGACGCGTAGGCCGATCACAAAGTCCACGATTTTGAATAAAAGTACGGAGGCGATAAACGAGTAGACCATCGTGATGAGAATCGCTTTGGTCTGGATCCAGAGCTGCAGCGCGTTGCCGTAGAACAGGCCGTCAATGCCCGCGTCCGGGTTCACCGCGCGGCAGGCCCAGAGGCCCACGGCGAAGGAACCCCAGATCCCTCCGACACCATGCACGCCGAAGGCATCCAGCGAATCGTCATATTGTAGGCGGGCCTTGAGCGCCGTGACGGAGGCCCAGCAGATGATCCCGGCACCGACGCCGATCCAGATGGCGCCGCCCATGGTGACATAGCCCGCGCCCGGCGTCACGGAGGCCAGGCCTGCGACCACTCCGGTGATCATCCCGAGTGTGGTGGGTTTGCCGAATTTCATCCAGTCGAGCAGCGACCAGACCAGGCCGGCGGCCGCGCCGGCTACATGGGTGGCCAGGAAGGCATGGACGGCGACCGCATTGGCGGCCAGTGCGCTGCCGGCATTAAAGCCGTACCAGCCGAACCATAGCAAGGCGGCGCCCAGGGTGGCGATGGGGAGATTGTGCGGCGGAGAGATGGAATGCGGGAACCCCTTGCGTTTGCCGAGCGCCACCACGGCGGCCAGCGCGGCCATCCCGGCGTTGATGTGGACAACAATGCCACCGGCAAAGTCCACGGCCCCGGCCCCCCCCTGTGTTCCCAGGAAGCCGCCCGCCCCCCACACCCAGTGGGCGACGGGACAGTATACCAGTGTGATCCAGAGCAGGCTGAAGACGCAGAAGGCGGAAAACCGGATGCGCTCCACGAAGGCGCCGATAATCAGCCCGGGTGTGATGACCGCGAACATCATCTGGAAAAGTACAAAGGCCAGATGCGGCACCTTGGGCGCGTAGGGGGACGCCTCGACCCCGATGGAGTGCAGCCCCATCCAGTCCAGATTGCCAATGATCTTGCCGATGTCCGGGCCGAAACTCAGCGAGTAGCCAAAGAAAACCCATTGCAGGCTGATCAGGCACATGAGCATGAAGCATTGCATCAGGATCGACAAGATGCTTTTGCGGCGCACCAGACCGCCGTAGAAAAAGGCCAGGCCGGGCATCATCAACATGACGAGCGACGTGCTTAATAAGACCCAGACGGTATCCGCCGCGGTGATGGTGGTGGGCGCTTCCGTGGCTGCTTGCGCGAAGGGCGCGAGACCGCACAGAAGGAGACTGGCCAGCCAGAACTGGCGCCAGCGGGGCGACGGAGTCAAGGTCATGCGAGCTGTTCCTGTTGGTTGAAGATCATGTACGTTGTTGCAATGGTCGATGCTGGGATCATGCAGGGTTTGTGCCACACCGTGTTCTGCGCTGGCGCACCCGCCTCGCGCCCCTAGGCCACATTATTGTTACTTGTTCTTCGGCAACCACTTCATTTGTCAAAAATAATTACCCAGACGGCGGCGCAGGTTGGCCGCCCCTGCAGGCGCTCTGGTTACGGTGCGACATTCGCGTAGGCTTTTGCCGGGTAGCGACATATTTGTCTCTGGTTCGCACGTCCTGTTTCTCTGTGCCTTCCGCGTGCTTTGCGAAGGGGCGCGAAGGGACTTGGTATGGAGGGATACTCAAAACATGCGGAGAAATAACAGTTCGTCGCATCTGCTGCGCTGCGCGCGTCCGGCAGCTTCGCGTGCCTTCGCGGTTTTCGCGGGTAACTACTCAGGAGGGAAGGGTTCAGGGTTCGGGGTTCAGGCCGGATTTCACCG
>CAYSHQ010000056.1:2436-9371 GCA_964430835.1 uncultured Lentisphaerales bacterium | reverse complement strand
CCGATTTCGGCGTGTTCGTGGACCTGGACGGCCTGGACGGCCTGCTGCACATCACGGACATGAGCTGGGGCCGCGTGAAGCACCCGTCCGAGCTCGTGAAGCCGGGCCAGCAGATCGAGGTCGTGATCCTCGATGTGGATCTGGAGCGCGAACGCGTCTCCCTGGGCCTCAAGCAGGCGCAGTCCAACCCCTGGGACAACGTCGAGCAGAAGTACCCGGTCGGCAGCCGCCTGCGCGGCAAGGTCGTCAACCTGGTCCCCTACGGCGCGTTTGTCGAGATCGAGCCCGGCATCGAAGGGCTGGTGCACGTCTCCGAATTTTCCTGGACCAAGCGTGTGGCCCGCGCCTCGGATATGCTTTCCGTGGGTGACGAAGTCGATGTGGCGGTGCTCAGCATCAGCCCGTCGGACCAGAAGATTGCCCTGGGCATCCGCCAGACGTCGGCCAACCCCTGGGACACCGTGCAGGACCGTTACCCGGTCGGCAGCCGCGTGAAGGGGAAGGTCCGCAACTTCACCTCCTACGGCGCGTTCATCGAGCTGGAAGAGGGGATCGACGGCATGATCCACGTCACGGACATGTCCTGGACCCGCAAGATCAATCACCCGAGCGAAGTGCTGCAGAAGGGGCAGGACGTGGATGCCATCGTGCTCGAGGTCGACTCGGCCGGGCAGCGCATCAGCCTGGGCCTGAAGCAGGCGACCGACGATCCGTGGAACACGATTTCCGCGCGCTATATCATCGGTCAGGTGGTCAAGGGGAAGGTCTCCAAGATCGCTTCGTTCGGCGCCTTCATCGAGCTCGAGGATGGCGTGGACGGGTTGGTGCACATCTCGCAGCTGAGCGATCAGCGCGTCGAGAAGGTCAAGGATGCCATCAAGGTCGGCCAGGATGTCGAGGCGCGCATCGTCAAGATCGATCGCGAGGAGCGGCGGATTGGCCTGAGCATTCGCGCCATGACCATGGGCGATGCCGAGGTGGCGGAGCTGACGCGCGAACTGAGCCAGACGGACCTCAAGCCGGGCGAGAACCTGGTGGGTCTGGCCTCGGCCTTCGACGACGCCTTCGCGCAGAGCGAAGAGTGGCGTCCGGGCGCCGGCAAGAATCGCCGCGACGACGAATAAGGGTGCGCCGCCGCGCCAGCCTCACCGGGCTGGCGCCTAGGCGGACAAGCGGGGCGCGTCAGGTGGGAGACCACCGGACGCGCCCTGTTTCTTTTTTTGCGGTCTACTCGGTTACCCAGGCGGAGCCCCGTTGCGGCGGCTATTGCGACTACGCGGTTCGACTACGTGTAAGCGGCTGGTGTATGTGTAGCCGTGTAAGAGTGGGTGTACGTGTGGGTGTAAGTGTCGGCATCCGCGATGGCCTTCTGGAACACTTACCCGCACTTAAACCCTATCTTAAACGGCACACTTACACCACCCGCTTACACGTGCTCCTGCAAAGAAGAACCCCATCCCCTTCCAAATGGTGACTTACAGATCCGCCGACCCGCCCGGTAGCGCGGGCTCGCCCCGAGCCCAGCGCACACAACGCTCATACCAGCCGACTACCGCAATCCGCCCTCGGCCCGGGGCGGGCCGGGGCTACTGGCGGCAATCGTCAAAGCGGCAAGCTGGTGATCCTGGCGCACCGCAAAAGGTGGCTACCGGCCGGTGCTTTTACATGCAGCCATCGTGTAAGCAGGTGGAGTGTGCGCGTGTAAGGGTGGCGAGTAAGGAGGCGCTAAAGTGTAAGCTGCGGCGCATTCCACACACGTACACCTACACCCACACACGACCCGCTTAAACGCTAGCCGGTCGAATGCGATAGCGCCATCCACATAATGAGAATTACGGACCAAGATCTGCTTCAATTATCCGCCGATCTGCGCTATCTTTTGCCTCGCCATGCCTACTCTTCTCGATACCCTGAAAGCCCGCGGCCTCTACGAGGCCCAGACCAGTCCGGAACTCGATACGCTCGTGCAGCAGCCGACCACGATCTATGCCGGTTTTGACCCGTCCAGTTCCAGTCTGCAGGCTGGCAATTTTGTGGCGATCATGGCCTTGGCCCACTGCCAGCGCGCCGGGCACCGCGTGATCGCCCTGGCCGGTGGCGCCACCGGCCTGATCGGAGACCCGTCCGGTAAGTCCGCCGAGCGTCAGCTCCTGAGTGAAGACGAGGTGCAGCAGAACCTGGCGGGGATCCAGGAGAACCTTACGCGCTTCCTCGATTTCAACCACGCCACGGCGCCAGCCAAGTTGGTGAATAACTACGACTGGCACAAGAACTTTACCTTCATCACCTTCCTGCGCGATGTGGGGAAGCATTTCCGCATGACCCAGATGCTCGGCAAAGAGAGCGTCAAGAAACGCATGCTCTCCGACGACGGCATGAGCTTCACGGAGTTCTGCTACCAGCTGTTGCAGGCGTATGATTTCCTCTGGCTGCATGAACACGAAGGGTGCCGCGTGCAACTCGGCGGCTCGGACCAGTGGGGGAATATCACGGCCGGTACGGAGCTGATCCGCCGGGTGCGGGGCGCTGAGGCCTATGGCTTGACGCTGCCGCTGGTCTGCGATAGCCAGGGGCGCAAGTTCGGCAAGAGCGAGGGGAACGCGGTTTATCTGGACCATCGCAAGACCTCCTACTACGACTTCTATCAGTTCTTCCTGCGCACCGCCGATGCCGATGCCGCGCGCTATCTGCGCATCTTTACCTTCCTGCCGCTGGAGCAGATCGCCCAGTTGGAGGAGCAGCTGAAGGACGCACCCGAGAAGCGCGAGGCCCAGCGCGTGCTGGCGGAGGAGGTCACCCGCTGCGTGCATGGCGTCCACGGCTTGGCCGTGGCGCAGCGCGCCAGCGAGGTGCTCTTTGGCGGCTCACTGGAAGGGCTGTCGCTGGCCGATCTGCTGGGGATCTTTGCCAATGTGCCGTCTGCGGAACTGGCGCGCGCGGCCGTGGTTGGCAAGCCGGTGCTGGACCTGGCGGCGGCCGCCGGGCTGGTGGCCAGCAAGGGCGAGGCCCGCCGCCTGGTGCAACAGGGCGGTCTCTACCTCAATAACCGGCGCGTGACGGATCTTGCTCAGGTTTTCGCGGCCGACGACCTCATCGAGGGGCGCGTGGCCGTGCTGCGCGCCGGCAAGAAGAGCTTCCAGTTGGTGAAGATCAGCGACTGAGGACCTAGGGCGCGAAGAGGGTGGGAGAAGGGTTCAGGGGGCAGGTGCCAGTGTTCAGTGTTCGGGGTGGGGCGGGGCCGCCGGACCCGCCGCCGTCAAAGGAGTGCGCATGAATCTGCCGCAAGGCTTGGGAGGGCGAGGCTCCCGCCGAGCCGGACACCGGTATCCTGCCGCTCTTCTAGGGCGGCTCACCGGCAGAACGCCCGGGATCGCCACTACAGCCCTATTTTCTGACCCCGCCGAGTTGATCGCCGCGGTCCGGCTTGCTCCCACCCGCCCTTTTCTGCGATGATACCGGCATGGACGGTTCGGGTGGCATACCGGAGGGGACGTGGCAGCACGGATTTCTGCTCACACAGGAGTGGCAGGATACTGCGGGCGGGTGCTTTGCCACCTTCTGGGGGAAGGGTGACGAAGGGCCGTTTGTCCTGCGCGTGAGCCTGCGCCCCGTGTTGTTTGTGGCGCAGGGGGTGGCTTTGCCGGACGGGGTGCTGGTGGCGGAGCGGCGCTCATTGCCGCTGCGCAACTTTCAGCGGCAACCGGTAGAGGCCCTCTATTTTCTGCGGCAGCAGGATCTGCAGGAGGCGCGGAGTTTGCTACGCGAGCACGGCGTGCCTACTTTTGAGAGTGACATCTGGCCGTCCGACCGTCACCTGATGGAGCGCTTCATCCATGCGGCGTGCGCGTTTGCCGGCACCCCGCAGGTGGTGGATGGCTACCGGCTGTATGAGCAGCCGCGCATGCAGCGGGCGGAGTACCGGCCGCACCTCTCGCGCCTCTCCTTTGATATCGAGACCGGTTCGGCGGAGCAGCTCTATTGCATAGGCTGTCATTTCCGCGACGGCGAGCGCGAGGAGCGCCATGTATTCGTAGCCGCCACCGGGCGCCGACACAAAGGCTCGCTGGTGCATTACTGCGGCGATACCAGCGGTGCGCTGGAGGCCTTTTTTGATCTGGTGCGCCGGCTTGATCCGGATCTGCTGTGCGGTTGGAACATCCTCTCCTTTGACCTGCCGTTCCTGCTGGAGCGCTGCAATGAATTGGAGCTGCCGTGCGCGCTGGGTCGCGGCGGCGGGGTGTTGCGCATCTCCGAGAGTGCCTCGCGCGCCACGGTGCAGGTGCCGGGGCGCGTGGTGGTGGACGGTATCCCGGCGCTTAAGGGGGCCTTCTTTGACTTTGAGAACTTCCGCCTCGAGACGGTGGCGCAGGCGGTGCTGGGCGAAGGGAAGGCGCGCACCTTTGCCCAGGAAGATAAGCAGCAGGCGATTGACCGGCTCTTTCGTGAGGACAAAGAAGAGCTGGGCGCCTATAACCTGCGCGATGCGCAACTCGTCAACGCGATTTTCGACAAGACCGGCCTGGTCGATCTGCTGGTCAGCCGCAGTCTTGTGAGCGGACTGCTCCTGGATCGGCTGGGACGGTCGGTGGCCGCCTTTGACCACTTCTTCCTGCCGCGCCTGCATCGTAAGGGGTTTGTCGCGCCGGACCGCGATGCCGTGGAGGTGGCCGAGGCGTTACCCGGCGGGCTGGTGCTCCCCTCCCAGCCGGGGTGGTATGAGCATGTGGTGATCCTGGACTTCCGCAGCCTCTACCCCTCCATTATCCGCACGTTCAAGATCTGCCCGTATGCCAGCCTGATGGCGGAGCAGGATCCGGTGCGTACGCCGATGGGCGCCACCTTCTCGGGCACGGAGCATATCCTGCCGGAGTATATCGAGGAGTTGATGGCGGTGCGCGCGCGGGCGCGTGCGGAGGGGCGCGCCGAGCTGGCGCAGGCCGTCAAGATCCTGATGAACAGTTTTTATGGCGTGCTGGGTGCGCCGGGGTGCCGCTTTTATAACCCGGTGCTGCCGGTCGGGATCACCGCCACCGGGCAATGGGTTTTGCGCACGGCGCGTGAGCACCTTGAGCAGCAGGGGTATCACGTGCTGTATGGCGACACCGACAGCCTGTTTGTGCAGTTACGGCCAGCGGACGGGTCGGCGCCGCATGCGGCCGGCGCACGCTTGGCCGACCTGGTGAATTCGTTCCTCGCGGATAAGCTGCAGCATGAGTTCCAGGTGGTGTCGGCTCTGGATCTGGCCTTCCAACGGTACTGTCGGTATTTCTACCTGCCCACGGCGCGGAATCTCCATCATGTGCCTGCGGACGAGACTGACGGCGAGACCCGCCATGATGGCGCCGCCAAACGGTATGCCGGGCTGGTGGTGCTGCCGGATGGGCGCACTGAATTGCTGCTGATCGGCCTGGAGTGTGTGCGGTCGGACTGGACCCCATTGGCGCAACGCGTGCAGCGTGAACTCTTGACGCGGCTCTTCCACGGGGAGCCGTACGAGGCGTGGTTGCGGCAGCAGGTGCACGCGCTGCGCACCGGGCATCTCGATGCGGAGTTGGTGTACCGGCGTCGGCTGCGCAAGGCGCCGACGGCTTATCTGCATAGTCACCCGCCGCACGTCAAGGCGGCCCTGCAGCTGCCGCCTGAGCGGCAGCGCGGTATGGTGGCGTACGTGGTGACGCGGCGCGGGCCGGTGCCGGTGGAACTGCCGCATGCCGACCTGGACTATGACTATTACGAGAACAAGCAGCTCCGCCCCGTGGTGGAGGACATCCTCGCCATGAAGGGGAAAAGCTTCGCGGGCGTGGTCAGCGGCGAAGAACAGTTGCGGCTCTTTTAGCCGCCTAGGTTTTGGCCTGGGTGGCGAGCAGGCGGCGGATGATGCGCAGCAGTTCGGTCAGAGAGTACGGTTTCTGGAGGAAGAGATAGCCGCGCTCGATAATGGTGTTCAGGCGGGCGCGCTCATCGGTGTAGCCGCTGCAGAGCAGCACCGGCAGGTTGGGCTGATAGATGCGCAGTTCGTCCGCCAGAGCCACGCCGGTGCGGTCGGGCAGGACCACGTCGCTGAAGAGCATGGCGAACTTGGGTTCCGCCTGCCGGAACAGGGCCAGGGCCTCCTGGGCATTGGCGCAGATCACCGCCTGGTAATTGGCGGCTTCCAGCATCTGGGCGGCGATGCAGCCTACGTTGGCCTCATCCTCCACCAGCAGGATGCGCTCGCCGTGCCCGCGTAGGGTCGGATCCAGCGTAGGCCCTTCGGACTCCTCGGGCAGGTTGTCGCTCGCACGGCTGCCAGCGTAGACCGGGAAATAGAGGCGGAAGGTGGCGCCGGTGCCCAGTTGGGATTCCACCTGAATCCAGCCATTGTACTGTTTGACAATGCCGTAGACGACGGACAGCCCCAGACCTGTGCCCTTGCCGGGGCCCTTGGTGGTAAAGAACGGCTCGAACAAGTGGCCGCGTATGTTCTCGGGGATGCCGCCCCCGGTGTCGGTGATCGTCAGGCAGATAAAGTCGCCCGGTGTGGCGTCGGGGTGCTGAAGTTGGGCGATGTGCTGCTGTGAGAGGGTTACGGCCGAGGTGTTGATGGTTAGCCGCCCGCCCTGCGGCATGGCGTCGCGCGCGTTGACGGCGAGGTTCATGACCACCTGCGAGATCTGTCCGGCATCGGCGTAGATGCGTTTCAGGTCGGTGCCGAACTGCGTGATGAGCTGCACATCCTCGCCCAGGATGCTTTGCAGCATTTTGACGGTTTCGCTGACAATGGTGTTGAGGTCCAGCACGGTGGGCATCACGGTCTGTCGGCGGCTAAAGGCTAGCAACTGGCCGGTGATTTCCCCGGCGCGCAGGGCGGCCGTGCGGATCTCCTGCAGATCCTGGTGGTGCGGGTGTTCGGGCAACAGGTCCATCAAGGTGATATCCGAGAACCCCAGGATGAC
>CAYSHQ010000056.1:0-2426 GCA_964430835.1 uncultured Lentisphaerales bacterium | reverse complement strand
ACCTGCAGCAGGTTGTTGAAGTCGTGGGCAATGCCGCCGGCCAGCCGGCCGATGGCATCCATCTTCTGGGCATGAAGAACCTGTTCCTCCATCTGCTTGAGGGCTCGCAGGTCGGATACGGTAGCCAGCAGGTGCTCCCGCTCCTTGATCCGGATGGGGGTGACCGTCTGGAGTACAGGGATCGGTCGGCCATCCGCGGTCTGCAGGACATCTTCGGTGGGTGCGGTTGGTGCTCCCAGCGCGGGGGGATGGGCCGGTACGCTCAGATTCAAATACTGGGTGACGGCTTGGCCGAGGATGGCTTCCTTGGTTGCGCCGATCAGCTGCGCGGCCGCGCTGTTGACGTCCACGATGCGCCGGGTCTCGGTATCCACCATGAGAATGCCGGTCTGCACGGCTTCCAGAATGGCGCGCAGCCGGTTCTCGCTCTCGTATTGGGCGGATTCGGCTTGGCGGCGCTCCAGGATGGAGACGATGGCATCACCCAGTAATCGGATGCGCAGGACATCTTCGGTCGCCCAGGCGACCGGCTTGGTATAGGTGCGCAGCCCGAGGGTCCCCTGCACCAGGTTCCCCTTGCCGCGGAGGGGGAGGAGCAGGAGGGAGACCACCCCATCTTGCTTGAGTCGCTTGCGTTCTTCTGCGGCTTCCGGGGGGAGGTCATCCAAAGTCTGCAGCTGGACGATCTGACCGTTTTGCAGCAGCGCGGTCAGCCATGGGGATTGGGTATGGGGGCAGTTCTGGTAGTGCTCGATGCGGCCGGTCATGTGCGGCGCATGCCAGGAGAAGCGCGCGCTCCAGGTTTTCAGGTCGTGGAGCGCGATGTAGGTCTCGTCCACGTCGGAAAAGAACCCCAGTTCTTCGATGCTGGTCTGGATGAGTGCGTCTACATCGGCAGGGGAACTACGGGCGGAGCGTGCCAGGAATTGGGTGGCAATGGCGTCGAACGACATCTGCCGGTACAGGGCGTTCTCGGCCTTGCGGCGGTCGCTAATGTCACGGAAACACCAGACGCGGCCGATCGGTTTGTCCGCAATCAGCTGCGGCCGGGAGGTGCGCTCGAAGATCCGTCCGTCGAGAAATTCGATCAGGTCGCAGCAGGTCTCGGTGGGGTGGGCATACAGGTTCCGCGTGCTGGCCAGGAACTCCTCCGGATATTTCAGCTGTTTCTGGACAAAGGCCAGCGCCACCGCGTCATCATGCTGGTCGAGAATCTCCTGCGGTAGGTGCCAGAGCTGTGCGAACTGCCGGTTGTAATCCACAATGCGTCCCTGCCGGTCCACCACCAGGATGCCGTCCGTGGTCGAATCCAGCGTGGCGCGCAGCAAGGAGACGGTCTGCTGCAGTGCGGCTTCGTTGCGTTTCAGGTTGGTGATGTCGCGGGCCACATGGACACAGCCGGTCAACTGGTCGTGTTCGTCGAACAGGGGGGAAACGGTGACCAGGTAGTCGCTGCCGGTGCGGTCATCATGGATTTCTGCGGTCTGCTCCTTGTGGGTCGCTTGCATCAGGGCGTGGGGACATTCCGGCACGGCGTGCTCCGAGCCGTGCAAGTTGGCGCAACAGGGGAGCCCTACGCATTCTTCCGGGGTTAGTCCGGTACGGTTGGCATGGGCCAGGTTGGCGTAGCGGATACGCCGCTGGCTGTCGAGAATGGCAATGACATCTGGAATAGCATCCAGGGCTTGATTCCAGTCTGAGGCGGCCGTGTCTGCGTGTTTGCGTTCGCTTGGATTGGCCATACCAGTTCCTCTGCGCATCCCCGCGTTATTGTAACCCTTGCCGAGCGTTCTTCTAATACCAAGACTTGCACACAACCAGAGTAACAAGAGCAGATACATAAAGCAACTTTTGATGATTTATCGTCGCAGCAACCCATGTCTGACCCATCGTCGGTATCCGAAATTCCGTGACTCTCCCGATTGTCTCCGTGTATTTTGTCGGCTGGCACGAATTCAATTTCCGACCTGTAGCACGTCCTCAACTGCAAGGAAAACTCATGAGCAAAGCATCTGCGAAAACCGTCCAGCGCCTACAACGTCTCGAAGGCGAGATCACGCAGCACCTGACAACCGGCCTGATCCCGTTCTGGCACGCCCGTGCGCGCGACAAGCAGCACGGCGGCTACCTGACCTGTTTCAACGAACAGGGCGAAGCCCAGCCGATGAAGGAGAAGTACGTCAACACCCAGGCGCGGCTGGTCTGGTGGTTCTCGAACCTCTGCCGACAGCAGCCCAAGGTCAAGGGGAGTGCGGCGCTGGCGCGCGGCGGCGCCGAGTTCATGCTGAAGAACTTCTGGGATCCCAAGCACGGCGGCTGGTACTGGCAGACCAAGCCCAACGGCAGTAAGAGCGACACCGGGAAGATCGTCTACGGCGAGAGCTTCGCGATCTATGCCATGGCCGAATATACGCTGGGCACCGGCG
>CAYSHQ010000055.1:4932-9465 GCA_964430835.1 uncultured Lentisphaerales bacterium | reverse complement strand
ATCACGCGCTTGGCATCCACGCTCTCCGTGGCCTGCATCTCGCCGCGGCGGTCCATGACCAGGCGCAGCATATCGCCAATGCAGGTGCTGGGGCAGATGATCGTGGCCTTAATCATCGGCTCCTCGATGTGATCAATGCGGGTCACCTCCGGCAGGTGTACGGGGTTATCGACCTCCATCACATCGCCGTTGCTCAGGTGGACGCGATAGACCACGCCCGGGTGCGTGTTGATGATGTCGAGGTCGAACTCGCGGCGCAGGCGTTCCTGCACCACCTCCATGTGCAACAACCCGAGAAAGCCGCAGCGGAAGCCAAACCCCAGCGCGACCGAACTCTCCGGATGGAAGGTAAAGGCCGAATCGTTGAGGTGGAGCTTTTCCAGCCCCTGACGCACCTTTTCATATTCATCGGTGCTAACCGGATAGATCCCGCTAAAGACCATCGGCCGGATTTCCTTAAACCCGGGGAGCAGTTCCGTGGAGCCATCCTTGGCAACGGTTACGGTATCGCCGATCTTGATTTCGCTGGGATCCTTGATGGTGCCGACCAAATACCCCACCTGTCCCGCTTCCAGCACCGGCACGGCCTTCTGGTCCGGGCTGAACACCCCCACCTCGCGCACCTGGGTGGCCACGCCGCTCCCCATGAAGCGCACGCTATCGCCCACCTTGATGCTGCCATCCACCACGCGCACGTAGGTGATCACCCCGCGAAACACATCAAATACCGAATCAAAAACCAATGCACGCAGGACCGCATTCGTACCGCGTGTCGTGGGCGGCGGGATCCGATGCACCACGGCTTCCAGCACCTCGGGCACATTCATCCCCGTCTTGCCGCTGATCAACAGGGGATGATCCATGGCGATGCCGAGGATATCCTCGACCTGGCGCTTGACCTCCTCCACGTTGGCGGTCGGCAGATCCACCTTGTTGATGACTGGAATGACCTCCAGGCCATTGTCAATGGCCAGGTAGGCATTGGCCACCGTCTGCGCCTCCACCCCCTGCGCCGCATCAATCAGCAGGAGGGCCCCCTCGCAGGCACCCATGCTGCGCGACACCTCGTAGGAAAAGTCCACATGGCCGGGGGTATCGATCAGGTTGAAGCGATAGGTCTGGCCATTCCGGGCGGTATAGTGCATGGAAACCGGATGGCATTTGATCGTAATGCCGCGCTCGCGTTCCAGATCCATGGCGTCCAGCGTCTGGTCGCGCATCAGGCGCATCTCGATCGTCTTCGTCAGCTCGAGGATTCGATCTGAAAGCGTAGTTTTGCCATGGTCCACATGGGCGATGATGCAAAAATTGCGTGTCTGTGCGATCTTTTGTTCCATAATTTTCTATTGGATCGGACTAAACGGGCCGATCCCTCCGGTTATACCTTCCGCGCCTGCACGCAGCTGCCATAGGCGGCCGCCGCGGCCGCGCGCATCTCCGCCACGCCCGCGCGCATATCCGCCAGCCGGAAGAGCGCACTCCCGGCAATGAACCCATTGGCGCCGTGCGCCGCACACTCCGCCGCCGTACGCGTGCCGATCCCGCCATCCACCAGTAGCGGCAGATTGGCCCTGCCCTGACGGTCGGCCTCACGCCGGATGGCAGCCAGTTTCGGCCGCATCTCCGGCTGGAAGGCCTGGCCACCATAGCCCGGCTCCACGGTCATCACCAACACCTCATCCACCACCGCCAGCCAGGGGAAGACGTCTTCTGCCGGTGTGCCGGGCTTGAGCGTCAAGCCAGCGCGAACCCCGCGGCCACGGATCCGCGCCAGCGTGGCGGCGAGATCGCAGGCGGCCTCAACATGGATCAGCAGGGCGGTTGCGCCGGCATCGAGAAAACGATCCATCAACAGGTGCGGATGGCTCATCATCAGATGCACATGCAGCGGCAGCGCCGGCACGGTGCGGTGGGCCATGGCGGCCACATCCGGTCCGAAGCTCAGGTTCGGCACAAAATGTGCATCCATGATATCCAGGTGCAGCGCATCCGCCCCCGCATCCGCCACACGGCGGCATGCCTCGGCCAGACAGCCGGGATCGGCGGCCAACAAAGACGGTAGGATGGCGATGTCCATGGGGCGGTAGTGTCGCAGATCAGGGCGCCAAACGCAACGTTTGCGATGCAGGTCTCCGAGGGCGCCGCTTACTCGGCAATGGCCAAGGCTTCCGTGCCGGTACGCGTCGGCAACACGGGGAGCTCCCGCGCCAGCAGATCAATGCGCTGCCACCGGCCGGAGCGCCAGCGCCACCAGAACCCTACGGCCAAACACCACACGTAGACCGTCAACCACAGCCAGGCTGCCAGGATCCCCAGCTTATAGTGAAAAACCACCCATTCGCCCGGAAGCCAGACCAGCCAGCCGAACAGCAGCATATAGAGGAGCACGAACCGCGTATCCCCCGCACCTTTCAAGGCGCCGGAGATGACAATATTGATCGTGTCAAAAAGTCCCCAGATGGCCATCATCCACATCATGGGCTTGCCGACAGCCACCAGTTCCGCCACGGTATAACTGGCCTCCGGTGAGCGGAAGAGCCGATAGTAGCCTTCCGGGAAACAGACGAAACTGAGCCCCGCCAGAAGCATATAGGCCCACCCCAGGCGCAACGCCGTCCAACCGGCCCGTGCGGCGCTGGCATGATCCTGACACCCCTGATACTGCCCCACCAGAATGGAAGCGGCAAAACTCATCGCCAAAAGCGGCATGAAGGCCACGCTGTTGATGCTCAGGCCGATGTTACTGGCGGCAAAGGAGAGCGGATCGAGACGCCCCGTCATCATGACAAAAAAGGTGAAGGCCCCCACATCGACCAGCAGGTGTCCGCCGGCAGGCACCGCGTACCGGAGCATACGCAGCATCAACGGGAGATCCAGCGCCAGCGCCCCCCACCCCATGCGGCGGACCACCGGGTCGCGCAGGAATAGCAGCACCTGCACCACCGGCGCCACAAACCCGGCCACGGCCGTAGCCAAGGCGGCCCCGGTGATCCCCAGCCGGGGAAAACCGCCATGCCCGAAGATCAGCAGGTAATCGAGCACGATATTCAAGAGGCAGCCGGCCACGCCGCAGAGTGTATTGGCCAGCAGGCACCCCCGCCCGGTGAAATAGCCACCAATCGCAGAGGCCAGCGGCACCGACACCCCCGCCACCATCAGGATGCCGAAGAATCGGTACTCCTCCTGCAGCACCTCCGGCGCATGGCCGCTCACCCGCATCAGCCAGAACCCAACCGGTATCAACGCCACAATCACCGGCCAGGATACGAGCGCGATCCAGAGCCCCTGCGCCGTCGCCCGCACGCACCCTTCCGGATCACGCGCGCCATGGTACTGCGCCACGAACGTGCCGGCATACCCCGCCAGCGCCTGAAAAAAGCAGATCAGCGTGAACGAAAGAATCCCCGCCGGCAGGGCCGCCTGGATCGAAATGCTGCTGTACCGCGCCAGAAAAATCCGGTCACAGAACTGCATGACGGTAAACGCCCCCATGCTCACAAAGAGCGGGTACGCCAACCGCACCATCTCCCGATACCCACCGGGACGTCCAGTCTTTCCTTGGCTCACTTGCATAGTAACCGGGTTGCGCCCGACAGAATACCCCGCCGTCCGCTGCGGAGCAACCCCCCATTGCCGCCGTCTTTCACGCTTCCCCCTACGCCACGGTAATGTCATAATGATCAGGTGTCTTAAGTTGAAATCCCGCCGTCACCCAACCCCATAGCGCCCCATGAGCCACAGCACCCACAAAACCATCCGCTTTCACAGCGACGACCTGCTGCTGGAACTGGCCGACCGCTTGCTCCAGCAGGGGAAGATCACCGAAACCCAACTCGGCGAAATTCAGAACCGTGCCACGCTCACCGGCGCACCACTCGATCAGGTGCTCCTGAACGAGAAACTGGTGGACGAGCAGACCTTCCTGACCGAAATCTCCGCCCTCTGCGGCATCCCCTTCCACGACATCGGCGATTTCCGCATCGAACAGTCCGTCGCCGACCGGATCAACGCCAAGGTGGCCCTGCGGCATAACATCATGCCGATCGCCGAACACCACGGCATCCTCACGCTCGCCACGTGGCGCGTGCCGAACCTGACCACCGTCGACGGACTGCGTATGGTGCTCGATGCCCCGCTGGAGTGGGTGCTCTGTACCGAATCCGACGTGCGCATGTCCCTCACCCATTTCTACGGCTTAGGCGCCGAAACCATCGACCTGCTCATCGCCGAAACCGAAGAGCATGAAGATGACTCCGCCGTCACGGACATCGCCGCCCAAACCCAGGAAACCGGCATGGTCCGGTTCATCAATCTGGTCATTGCCGAAGCCATCCGCCTCGACACCACCGACATCCACATCGAACCGTTCGAGAATAACCTGCGCCTGCGCTACCGCATTGACGGCATTCTCCAGGAGATCCCCCTCCCCAAAGGCGTGGAACGCGTCCGGCGTTCCGTCAGCTCCGCCGTGAAGGTCATGGCCAACATGGACATTGCCGAGCGCCGCAAGCCGCATGACGGGCGGATCAAGGT
>CAYSHQ010000055.1:0-4922 GCA_964430835.1 uncultured Lentisphaerales bacterium | reverse complement strand
AGCGACCACGATTTCGACCTGCGCGTCTTGTCCTCCCCACCACGCACGGGGAAACCTGCTGTCTGCGTATCCTTAACCGTAAATCCACCACAGTCGAACTCGAGTCGCTCGGCCTTTCACCCAATCAACTCCCCAAGATCGAAAAGCTCACCGAACTGCCACACGGCGTCATGCTCCTCACCGGCCCCACCGGCAGCGGCAAAACCACCACGCTCTATGCCATCCTCGGCCGAATCAATAAGACCGGCGTGAAAATCATCACCGTCGAGGACCCGGTCGAATACCAGATGTCCGGCATCAACCAGATCCAGGTGCACTCCAAAATTGACCTGACCTTTGCCAGCGCGTTACGCTCCATCCTGCGTCATGACCCGGACGTCATCCTGATCGGTGAAATCCGCGACGCGGAAACCGCCGACATCGCCGTGCGCTCCTCCCTCACCGGTCACCTGGTGCTCAGCACGCTGCACACCAACGACGCACCTAGCGCCATCACCCGCCTGACGGACATGGGCGTGGAACCCTACTTGATTGCCTCCTGCGTGGAAGGGATCATTGCCCAGCGACTCGTGCGCCGCGTCTGCCAGCACTGCCGTGACCCGCTCCAACCCCCCGAGCCGATCCTGCGCGAAATGACCGCCACTTATCCCGACCGCATCGCCAACGCCGCCTTCGCCCTGGGGCACGGCTGCCCCAATTGCGGCTTCACAGGCTATCGCGGCCGCACGGCCATCACCGAAGTCATGACCATGACCGACCCCCTGCGCGCGCTGGTGGTGGACTGCCGCCCGGCCAACATCATCAAGGACCTCGCACTCAAGGAGGGGATGGTCACCCTACGCCAGGATGGCTGGCTGCGCGTGATCGAGGGGCGCACCTCCGTCGACGAAGTCCTGCGCGTGGCCGGCAGAATGGAATAGGTACCACGAGCAAAGACGCATGACCACCAGCCACCAACGACGCGCCCTGACGCTGCTAGAACTGCTTACGGTCATGAGCATCCTGGCCATCCTCATTTCACTGGTCATCGGGCTGGGTCGCTATGCCGACACCCTGAGCCGACGCCATCAGGCGCTGGCCGAACTCGGACAGTGGCAGGAGGCCCTGCATCAATATTACCAAACACTCGGCGCATACCCCACCAACCCATGTACCGGCAGCGTCTCCAACTTGCTGGTGCTGCGCGTGCCGCTCAATGACGCGCCCTCTAATCAGGTCTTTGTTACGTTTGGTGAAAAGACCTCCCACGCCGGACAACTCCCCAGCCAGGACCCCTGGGGACAACCGTACCAATACCGCGCCCCATCCGACGTACACCCGCAAAGCTTTGACCTCTACTCGCACGGCCCCGACCGGCAAGGAAACTCTTCCGATGACTTGCGCTTCCAACCGTAACGCCTTTACCCTCACCGAGCTCCTGGTCGTGATCACCATCATATCCATCCTGCTCGGGATGCTCTACGGTGCCATCCGCACCGTCAGTCGCTACAGCCGCGAAACGATCACGCGCGGGGAGCTGGCCAACATCGAAACCGCCTGGAACCAATACTACAACTACTACCACACCTGGCCCACCAACGACGTGCCTGACAACGGCGACCTGCAATATGAGATCGGCCCCATATTAGCAGCCATGCTTGCAGGCAACACCAATACGCCCAGTGCTACGCTGCTGAACCCCGACGCCGTCCCCTTCCTGGACCTCACGCGTTTTGACAGCACCAACGCCCCCGTGAATGCCTGGGGCACCAGGTGGGGTGAGCACTATTCTGTGATCCTTGACGTCAACGGGGATAACACGCTGCTCGTCCCCAGCGACAGCTCCGGAACCCCCACCAACATCTTCCGTCGCGTGGCCGTCTGGACACGCAATCCGGAACTTAACAAGATCATCGGTAGTTGGCAGCAATAATGTATCTCCAACCAAACAGGTTAACGCGCCACCAACACGCCTTCACCATCGTCGAAATGCTGGGCGTGCTCGTGATCTTAGCCATTCTTTTCACCATCACCGGCTCCGTCATCAGCACCGTGCAACGCAAGGCTCAAGAGAACCGCGCCGCAGCCGATGCCAATGCCCTGGTGCAAGCCGTGCTGCACTATCGACAGGTATACGGCGATTGGCCAGGAATGCCGACTGATGATCCTTCTGGCGTTTGTGTGGCCGGTAATGCGGAGCTCGCAAGCACGCTCAATCAAAAAATATCGATCGCCAACCAGGCCGGTGCCCCCATCGCACTCACGCCTAACACGGACTTTTCCGCACTCCTTGCCAAACTTACCCCCACGAACAATCCCCGACAGATCCTTTTTCTGACCGTGCCAACCAGCCGTCTCGTCAACGGACTGTCCGATCCATGGGGCAACCCGTACCTGCTGATCATGGGTTTCCCGAACACCGGACCGATCCCGCTGACTGACAAGATCTGCTTCTCCAATCTCCCGGCCTTCGCCATCTCAGCCGGCGCCCCCGTGGCCAATCCAAGCCCAACCAATTGGATCTTCTCTGCGGGGGTACGGCCATGAAGAAGAGGTCAGAGACCCACGGGCAGGGGTCGGAGAGCAGAGGCCAAGACGGACGGGGCCGTGGTATACGGCACTTGCACCCAAGCACCAGACGCGCGTTTACCGTCATCGAACTGATCAGTGTCCTGGGCATTATCGTAGTGGTACTGTCGATCTTGCTGGGCTCCTACGCCAGCTGGACGCGAGCCCACAGCGTGGATGTAGCGGCCAATCTGGCGGCCGCCGTACTCGGCCACGCCCGCGAGACCGCCATCACCCAACGGGTAGAGACGCGCGTGACATGGCAGAACCTCGCCCCCCCCGGCCGCGCGCCGCGCGGTTATATGGCGATTTATACCAACATCACCGTGCTGATCGCCCCCACCAACCCCCTCCCCGCCGGCGTTTGCTTCAGCAACCGTTCCGAGCAGTCGCTCGTATTCCTCCCGGATGGTGGCTGCCGGTTCGACGCACCCGACAGCAACAACTGCGCCCGCTTGCACCTCAGCAGTTCGGCCGGCCAAGCCGCGCGCCCGTTGACACGCATTCTTGAGGTCAACCAGCTTACCAGCCGTATGCGCGTGCGTCGGGAGGACGAGTAGTGAACCAAGCACAACGGGCCTTCACCCTGATCGAAGTCACACTCGCCGTGGTCGTCCTCTCCCTGGGGGTGCTGGCACTCTTTGGCCTGGGGCAGCTGGCACTGAACAACGCCAAGGCGTTGGAAGACGACACTCGCTCCGCTATGCTGGCGGAAGACGTCTTTGCCTCCCTGCGCAGCGTCTCCGAAGCGTTGTGTGCCAGTAACAACCCGGAGTTTTGGGCGGCTTACTGGACCGATTTCGCCGCAGGCACGACCTACCTGCCGCTGAAGCTGGCACATACCACCTGCTTTTCCAATCAGGACAACACCATCTCAGCCGGCGAGGAACATACCCTGCAACTGGTGTCGCGCCCGGAGACGCGCGGCTGCAACCTCGCCATGCCCGAGTGGAGCGCCCGCTGGTCGCTCAGACTGAGCAACATCAGCCAGACTAGCCCCCCCGTCACAAACCTCTTTGATGTCCAACTGCACATCAAACCCGGCCTGAGCGGCGAGCCCGGCACCGCACGCACCTATTACACCCATCTGTCGGAGCACGGCACGCTACCATGAACCTCCTGTGCACCATCCAACGCGCGGTAGGGCGGGGCCGCCGGACCCGCCGTACACCTGAGAAACTACCTGCACAACCGGCGGGTCCGGCGGCCCCGCCCTACCGACCTCCCGGAACAGCATGGCGAACTGCCACGCCACACGTTTCTGCACAACCGGCGGGTCCGGCGGCCCCGCCCTACCGGCCCAGGCACCGGAGCCAACGCGCCTTCACCTTGATTGAACTGCTCTCCTCCTTCACCATCCTGGCCATCATCGTCGGAGTGCTGGCCGTTACGTTGCACGCACTCTCCGACACCTGGCAACAAGCGCAGTCGCGCACACGCCTGCTGGTACAGGCGCGTGCCGTTATGGACCAGATTGCGCACGACCTGCGGCAGGCCCTACCTAACTCAATTACGATTACCGATGCGCCCTCCACCTTCGGCGCCACCAACAACGCCATCGAATTCCTGCGCTTTCTCCCCCCCACGAGCAGCACGAACCCGCTCGCCATCGCTGCGATCCGCTACGGCGTCACCAACCAGTGCCTCCAGTACGGGTACCAACCGCTGCTGGCTAGCGCCAGCAACAACCTCTCCACGGTGCTCTGGCAGCAGGATACAACCCTGGTCGAGGGGTTAGCTGCGCTACAGTTCCTACCACCGGCCACCGCCACGGAGCTGGACGAACCGCTCCTGAACCTTACCTATCTGGATGTCTATCTGGAACTGCTCACCCCGGAAGATCTCCATACCGCCCAGACGCTGGCCGGCACCAATCAACTGCTCTTTGTCGAACGCCGCGTACTGCGCTTCTCGCAACGCGTCTTCCTTCCAATGTTAAATCGGGGGAGCCTGCCATGAACCCCACTGTCAGCCAAGCACCACGCGGCGCGTGCTGCCCCTCGCAAAAACCGCGCTCCGCACACGCCTCCGGCGTGGCGCTCATCCTGACCCTCGGGCTCGTGTCGCTCCTTACGCTGGCGCTCGTCGCCTTTGTTGTAACCATGCGCATCGAACGCCTGGCCACCCACCACACCGTGCACCGGACCATGGCACGACAGTATGTGGATGTGGGCTTGAACGCCGCCATGGGACTCGTCAACGAGGCGCTTGCCACGAACCGCAGCTGCTATCCCATGCCAGGGTGGTCGAACGATCCGGACCTGCTGCCGTACTTTGAAGCCAATTGTTTTCGTGTCCCTACCAATGGGGAGAACGTCCATCTGCTAGGGGGTGCGGCCACGAATCTCCTACCGCAGCTGCTGGTGGCACAAGCC
>CAYSHQ010000054.1:768-9637 GCA_964430835.1 uncultured Lentisphaerales bacterium | reverse complement strand
GTGGGGTAGGGCTGCTGTTTGCAGCTTGGCTGCTGGTGGCCGATCCGGCTTTGCGGCAAATGGAGTGAGCCGCGTAGAATGAGGCGCTTGCAAAACTCCCGGGGTAACTACTCAGGAGGGTTGGGTGCAATTCTCTGGTGGCAGGGGTCTGGTCGGGTGCGGTATGATGCGCGCCATGTCCCCCTCTGTCCTGCTACTCCACAATCTGCCCTCCGAAGAACCGCTCTTTCGCGCGGTCTGCGGGGCGTCGGATGCCGGGGTCAGCCAGGCCGTCCGTCATGTGACGGAAGCGCTGGCGGCCTTGCAGCGGCCGCATCGCGTGGCGGGTGTGCGGCGGCTGACGGAGTTGCCGGCGGTATTGCAGGCGGGCAATGAGCCGGTGGTGTTCAATTTGGTGGAACGGTTGGATGGTGGCGAGCAGGAGTGCAGCTTGGTACCGGCCATCTGCCGGGCCTTTGGTCGCGCCTGTACCGGCGGTACGGCCGAGAGCCTGGTCCTGACGCTCGACAAGGACTTGACCAAGCGCCGCCTGGCGGCACACGGGGTGCGCACGCCGGCCGGCGTGGTGATCCCCCTGGGTGCCGGGGTACCGGACGTCCTGCCCGGCGGAGCCTGGTTCGTCAAGCCGCTCTGCTCTGACGGCAGCGAGGGGATCGAGGGGGATTCACTGATCCGCGCCGGGGATCGCGCGGCGCTGGCCGCGGCGGTGGCGCGGGTGCATGCCAAGCTGGGGCAATCGGCGTTGGTCGAGGAGTTTATCGCGGGGCGTGAGTTCAACCTGGCCATCGTGGAGGCGGCGGGGCAGGTGGTGCCGCTCCCCATTGCGGAGATTGATTTCGCGCTCTTCCCCAAGGATCGCCCGCATTTTGTGGATTATGCGGTGAAGTGGCAGCCGGGGCTGATCGCGGGGCAGGTGTCGCCGCGGCGGGTGCCGGCGCAGGTGGATGAAGCGCTCGCCAAGCGTCTGCGGGGTGTGGCGCGGCACGCCTGGCAGGCCTGCGGCTGTCAGGACTATGCCCGCGTGGATACGCGTATGGATGCTGCGGGTGAGATTTATGTCTTGGATGTGAACATCAATTGCGACCTGTCGCCGCTGGCCGGGCTCTCCGCCGCCTGGCAAGCCACAGGCGCGTCGTTTGACGCCTTTGTACGGCAGATGATTGAGAATGCCAACCGTCGGAAAAGCAGCCAGCCATGATACCCTTTGAACAACTTTTGAATCCGGAACAACACGCCGCCGCTACCGCCGGCGATGGCCCCCTGCTGGTGTTAGCCGCCGCCGGCACCGGCAAGACGCGTACGCTGGTCTACCGCGTGGCGTACCTGGTGGAGCGGGGGAATCCGGCCGACTCTCTGCTTCTGTTGACGTTTACCAACCGGGCGGCACGCGAAATGATCACCCGCGCGGAAGAGGTGGTTAGCGGCGTGACGGGCGGCATCTGGAGCGGCACGTTTCACCATGTCTGTAATCGCTTCCTGCGCCGCTATGCTGACCGGTTGGGGTTCCGGCACGACTTTACCATTTTGGACCGCGATGACTCCGGCTCTCTGATCGATGAGTGCGTGAAGGCGCTCAAGCTGAATCGCAAGGATTTTCCAAAACGTGATGTGCTGGCCTCGCTCTTTGGCAGCGCCGCCAATCGCTGTCTGCCGGTGGCCGATGTGATTGGTACCACTTTGGATGAGCTCCCGGTGGATCCGGGGGAAGTTGTGCGCGTGCAGGCCGCCTATGAGCAGCGCAAACAACAACTGGGCGCCATGGATTTCGATGATCTGCTGCTCAACGGGTTGCGGTTGCTGCGGGAGCATGCGGATATCTGCCAGGGGTATCAGCGCCGCTTCCGGCATATTCTGGTGGATGAATACCAGGACACGAATTTGCCGCAGGCGCAGCTGGTGGATCTGCTGGGCGCGCACCATCGCAATGTCATGGTGGTTGGCGATGACTTCCAGTCCATCTATGGCTGGCGGGGTGCGGATTTCCGCAACATCATGGAGTTTCCCAAGCGCTACCCGGGGTGCCAGATCGTCAAACTGGAGCGCAACTATCGCAGCGTGCCGGAGATTCTGGATGTGGCCAACGCCTGCATCGCCGGCAACCCCGAGCAGTTCCAGAAGACGCTGCGCCCTACGCGCCCCAGCCGCGCCAAGCCGCGCGTGCTCTACCTGCGCGATGGCGATGATCAGGCCAAGACGCTGGTGCGCATGGTGCACCGGTATCTGCAGGATGGCTTCCGCCTGAACCAGATGGCGGTGCTTTACCGGGCGCATTTTCATTCCATTGAATTGCAGATGGAGCTTTCCCGGGCCGGGCTCCCCCATACGATTACGTCTGGTGTGGGGGTATTCGAGCAGGCGCATGTCAAGGACGTGCTGGCTTTTCTGCGCGTATGTTGCCGTCCCGATGACCGGCTGGCCTTTGGTCGCCTGCTGGGGATGTTCTATGGCGTGGGGCCCAAGGCGGTCGAGACCTACTGGGAGAAGTTGGGCGGGCGGTTCGACAGTCAGGATGAAGCGCAGCGCGCGGCGCTCTGTGGCATGGTCAAGCCTGCCGCGCGTGCGGAGTGGCAGGTGGTGGACCAGTTGCTGGGCGAGTTTCACCGCGAGAACCTGTCGCGCAACGGCGGCGAAATCATTGCGCGCTTCTTCGACCGCTTTCTGCACGCCTACTTGCAGCGGGCGTATGAGAACGCCGACAAGCGCGGGGACGACATCCAGGAGTTGGCGGTGCAGATTATGCAGAGCCCGGATGTCCCGGCCTTCCTGTCGGAAGTGGCGCTGCTGACGAATGTGGACCATACCTATGCCAAGCAGGGCGAGGAAGAGGCGGCGGAAAAGCTGCAGCTCTGCACGGTGCACCAGGCCAAGGGGATGGAGTGGCCGGTGCTCTTTGTGATCTGGGTGACCGAAGGGATGTTCCCGTCCAGTCGAACCCTGGGCGAAGCCGGCGATGACGCGGAGGAGCGGCGGCTCTTCTATGTCGCGGTCACACGGGCCAAGGACGAGCTCTGCCTCTGCGCGCCGGAGATGCGGCGCACCCGCGATGGCGGGGTCTTCTTCTGCAAGCCCTCGCGCTTCATCAAGGAATTGCCGCGCAACCTACTGCGCGAATCATACGGGCTGCGGTAGGCTTTCCCATTACGCTTTCCAAGGTGCCTGGGTTCCGGTATTCTGCTGGTCTTTTGCGTCATGCGTTGGTTTCTCTATAACATTCTGTTTGGTATCGGCTACCTGCTGCTGGTGCCGGGTTTTCTGTTGCGGATGCTACGGCGTGGCGGCTATCGGCGCCATTTCCGGCAGCGGTTCGGCCGCTATGGGGCCATGACCGTGGCAAAGATGGCCGGGGATCCGGCGGCCGAGCGCCCGATCTGGATCCACGCCGTGAGTGTGGGCGAAGTCTATGTGGCAAGGCAGGTGATGCACGCCCTACGCGCGAAACGCCCGGGGACTCGTTTTGTGCTCAGCACCACCAGTTCCACCGGCTGGCGGGAAGCCGAGAAGCGTCTGCGCGCGGAGGACGTGCTGATTTATAATCCGCTCGATTTCCCTTTCTGTGTGCGCCGCGCCCTGGCTGCGATCCGGCCGCGTGCCTTCATTCTCACGGAGTCCGAGATCTGGCCGAACCTGATACGCGCCTGCGGCCAACAGGGCATCCCGGTTTTTCTGATCAATGCGCGCATTTCGGACCGTTCCGCGCCGCGCTACCGGCGCTTGCGGGGGTGGTTTGGGCCGGTGCTGCGGGCGTTCCGGCTGCTGCTGGCGCAGTCCGAGCTGGATCGGCAGCGATTGTTGGATGCCGGGGCGGATCCCGCGCGCGTGGTCGTGACGGGGAGTATTAAGTTCGATGTGGCGCAGCGCGACCCGGCCAAGGCGCAGCAGGCCGCAGCCTTGCTGAATCAGTTGGATATGGGCGCGGACCGCACGGTGCTGTTGGGGGGGTCGACCTGGCCAGGGGAAGAGGACGTGTTGCTGGGGATCTATCGGCGATTGTTGCCGCGCTATCCCGCGTTGCGCCTGGTGCTGGTGCCGCGGCATTTTGAGCGGGGCGACGCCGTGGCGGCGGCGATTGCCAAGGCCGGGTTTACCTGCCTGCGGAAAAACCTGCTGGATGCCGGTGTGGAACCGGCCGCCACCGGCGCGCAGGCGGTCTTGCTGGTGAATACCACGGGGGAGATGATGGGGTTCTATGCCCAGGCGGAGGTGGTCTTTGTCGGCAAAAGCCTCTGCGAACATGGCGCCCAGAATATGATTGAGCCGTGCTTGTGTGGCAAGGCTACGCTGGTGGGGCCGTATACCGAGAATTTCCGGCCGGTCATGGCCGATTTGCTGGAGGCGCGTGCGCTGCTGCAAGTGCCGGATGCGGCCGCCTTGGAGCGCGAAATCGAAGGGTTGCTGGCGGATCCGGCGCGACGTGCCGAGTTGGGGCAACGGGCTGCGGCGGCGGTACAACGGCGGCGCGGTGTCATCGGGCGCTGTGCGGATCTCCTTTTGCAAGGGATGAAATGAGTCGCAGCAGACCGGCACAGGCGGCGGGGGCCGCAGACCGGGGCGGCGGTCGGCCGTCGGCGGGCGCGCGGCGCCAGGCGGTGGTCTGCCTGAGTATTTCGCCGGCCGTACAGCGCACCTTGTCCTTTGAGCGCTTTCAGACCGATGCCGTGAATCGGGCGCTGGCCACGGTGGTGTCGGTCGGTGGTAAAGGGGTGAACACGGCCCTGGCTCTGGCGCGACTGCGGCGCGCCAGTGTGGTAACCGGGCTGAACGGCGGGGATACGGGGGCGTACTTGGAGGCGTTCCTGAAGGCGCGCGGGGTGACCTGTGCGTTTCCCGCACTCCCTGGCCGACGCGCACTGGGACTTGATCACTCGCGGTCCGCACCCCGCCATCCTGGTCGACCGCGCCGGGATGGCGTGGCGCATCCGGCCACCACGGCTGACGGATGTGGTGAGCCCGATTGGCAGTGGCGATGGCGTGAATGCCGGCCTGATGCATGCGCACTTGCGCGGCTTGCCCATGTGCGAGGCCGTCTGTTTCGGATTGGGGTGCGGTAGCGCCAATGCACGCACCGCCACGCCCGCTGATTTCACGGCCCAGGCGGCCCGGGAGCTGGCGGCACGCTGTGTGGTGGAGAGGCTGCCAACGCAACGTTGACAGGCGCACAGCAGACGCCTAACATGACCGGCTCAAAGGAGGATTCAGCAATATGAATCGCGTTTACGTTTGGAGTGCTGCCGTTGTTCTGTGTGGAATGATGGCGTTGGCGGCTGACGAAGGGGCGGGCGTGGCCAAAGGGTTGAAAGTCGAGAAGTACCAGGTCACAGGCCCGGTGGTTGAAGTGACCGACACGAAGATCGTGATCCAGAAGGATGACGGCAAGTGGCAGATCGCGCGGGATGCCGCCACCAAGGGCCGAGGCGACATCAAGGTTGGCGAGAAGGTCACGGTGGAATATAAGATGATCGCCGTGGATATCGAGGTCAAAGCCGCCAAGAAGGAAGTGGAGAAGGCCGAGAAGGGTGCGGAAAAGATCGAGAAGGCCGCGGAAAAGCACGTGAAGAAGTAGGCGCCGAAGACTGGGTAGAGTAGGTGCGATGCTGCGGTATGTCATTCAGCGAATCTTGGAGATGATCCCCACGACGTTGGGGGTGTTGCTGTTGACGTTTTTGCTGTTTCATGTGGTGGGCGGGTCACCGGCGCAGGTGATCAAGGGGAAGAATGCCAGTGCGGAGTCGTTGGCCGCCTTTGATGCCCGCTACGGGTATGACAAGCCGTTGTTTTGCGGCTCCTGGGCGCGCTTGCGCGCCTTGGAGGATCAGCGCCGTATCGCGGGTGCCGCTGCCGATACCGGTGCGACGTGGCGTGTGCCGTTGGCGTATGCTTTGCCGGCCGGTAGCTATCGGCTGACCTTCGCCACGCGGGAGGACGCCCGGACGGTGCCAGATGTTGAGGTGGTGCGGCAGCTGTTGGCGGACGGCCTGCCTGTCACCAACCGGCTGGCGGCCGACCGGCAGGGAAGTGGATGGGAGGTGCGCTTTACGGTGCTGCCGGAGCAGCGCGTGATGGCACTGGTCGTGAGCGGGGCCACACCGGCCACGGCCGCGCTGCGCAAGCGGACGCAGCATTTTTTCGATTCGCAGCTCGTTCATTTCCTGAGCGGCCTGCTGCATGGCGACCTGGGAACCTCGGCAGAGTACGACATGAGCGTGGGGCAGATCTTATGGCGCGGGGCCGGCCCTTCGCTGGCGATTACGGTGCCGATCCTGATCGGAGGCACGGTGCTGGCCGTGATGCTGGGGTTGCTCTGCGCCATGTGGCGCGGGGGGGGGCTGGATCGCGGGATCCTGCTGGTCTCCACGGCGCTGATGAGCGTCAATTACGTGGTCTGGGTGCTGGCGGGGCAATATTTCCTGGCGTACCGGTTGCGTCTCTTCCCGATCTGGGGGTTCGAGGGGTGCGTGTATGTCATCTTGCCGGTGCTGATTGGCATTCTGGGTGGGGTGGGGCGCGACATCCGCTTCTACCGGGCGGTGATCCTGGACGAAATCTATAAGCCATATGTGCGCACCGCCTGGGCCAAGGGGTTGACCGGGTCGCAGGTGATGCTCCGGCATGTCTTGCGCAACAGCCTGATCCCCATTATTACCTACGTGAGCCTCTCGATTCCCTTCCTATTCGCGGGGAGTCTGCTGCTGGAGAGCTTCTACGGTATCCCGGGTTTGGGTTGCATCAGTCTGAACGCCATTCACTCCTCGGACATGGCCGTGGTGCGGGCGGTGGTGATTGTCGGCGCGCTGCTCTATCAGGTCGTAAACCTCCTGACGGACCTCTGCTATGCATGGATGGATCCGCGCGTGCGGTTGGCCTAACGTCAGGGCTTACATTCTGCGCCGTTCTAAGGTATAATTAGCGCCAAGTCATGAGTAAACAGCCCACACAATTCGATTTTTGGTACGCGGTGAACAACACGGAAGTCGTGCTGGCCCCGAGCCGCCATTTGGAAACGTTTGGCAATACGCTGATCAATTACCACATGGTCAGCGAGTTGATGGATTCGCCGAGCCAGGTGCGGATTCGGGAAGGGCGGATGCAGGCGCAGCGCCCCCAGATTGTCACGCCGACCGCCTATAGCAGCATGATCCTCGAGGGGTTCGGGGAGCAGGCCGAGAAGTATATCGAATGGCTGCGAGAGCATGAAGATCACGTGCGGATCCTGCGCTATGGCTATACCTTGCGCCAGGAATCGTTCAGCGAGCATGTGGTAACGGATTCGATGGGCGCGGTGCTGGAGCGGGTGAAGAACGACGTGGCTGGCCGCAAGGATCCGTTCAGCGCCATCATCAAGGGGGTGGATGATCCCTGGGATGTCTGCCTGGTACGCCTTTTCTGGCAGGTAATCCAAAATTCGGCGCAGGCCAACTTCCGGGAGATGGCCGCCAAGCGTATGTTTGAGATCCAGGACGGGCTGCCGCATGGTGTGCGCGAGGAGATTGAAACGGCCTTCCAGGCCGCAGCGCGGGACCCTGGCTTGTTCAAGGCGCTGGGGCGCTTGTTGCAGCAACATAACGTTTTCGATCAGTATCAGGACCGTTTCTTTGCGCTGGTGAAGGGGAAGGGGTGAGGTTCCCATGAAGCACACGCATGTTGTGGCGGTCGCCAACCAGAAGGGTGGCGTCGGGAAGACCACGACGGTGGTGAACCTGGCGGCGGCGCTGGCGCAGTTGAAGCAGACGGTGCTGGTGATTGACCTGGATCCGCAGGCCAACGCCACCAGTGGCCTGGGATTGTCGCAGCAGCCTGGAATTAGCCTCTATCCGGTGCTGACGGGCACGGCAGATGTGGCCGATATGATTCAGGCCACGCCGTATGAGAACATCAATATGATCCCGGCCGAGCTGGACCTGGCCGGGGCCGAGATTGAAATCGCGCGGCAGGTGGACCACCTGCAGGCCGTGCGTAAGGTGATGGACCGACTGCTGGAGGCCTCGGTTTTTGATTTTGTCATCCTGGATTGTCCGCCCTCGCTGGGCATCCTCATGACCTCAGCGCTGGCCGCCGTGCATAGCGTGGTCGTGACCATGCAGTGCGAATACTACGCCATGGAAGGGTTGAGCGTGATTACCCACCTGGCCGAAAAGATGCGCGCCAGCGGCGTCAACCCCGGCTTGCAGATCGAGGGGATCCTGATGACCATGTTCGACAACCGCACCCGCCTGGGTCAGGACGTGGTCACAGAAGTGCGCAACCATTTTGGCGAGGCCGTCTACCAGACGGTGATTCCGCGCAATGTGCGGATCAGTGAGGCGCCGAGTTTCGGCAAGCCCGTGATCGCCTATGATCCGAGCAGTAAGGGGGCCGAGGCCTACCGTCAGTTTGCCAAGGAATTCCTGCAGCGGGTTACCAGTCGGCGTGCGGCGCGTGACGCGGACGCCGCGCGGGCGGCGCACGCAGCCTCGGCGCCGGATGCGCCGGCGACGGCCTAGCGCGGTCTCGATTCAGCGGCGCTTGGCGGGCTTGGCCGCATCCTGCTGCATGCGTTTGAGTTTGCCTGCCACCGACATGCGCTGGATGGCGCTCATGCGATCAACCAGCAGCACGCCGTTCAGGTGGTCGGTCTCATGCAGGATGGCCCGTGCCAGCAGTCCGTGCGCCGTGGCCGTTTGTGCTTTACCGTCCAGATCCAGGTACGCCACGGTCACCTGCATGGGGCGGGTAATGTGGGCGCTAATGTCCGGGAAGCTGAGGCACCCTTCCTCGCTACGTTGTTGGCCAGAGGTGGCGGTGATGACCGGGTTGATCAGCACCAGCGGCATCGCGATGGCGGCGTTGCCGGCCACGCATTCAGGGACCTCCGCGTTGGCCGGAACATCAATCA
>CAYSHQ010000054.1:0-758 GCA_964430835.1 uncultured Lentisphaerales bacterium | reverse complement strand
CTGTTCCGCTGCCAAGCCCACCCCGGGCGCGGCGTACATGGTGTCGAGCATGTCGCGGGCCAAGGCCTGGATTTCCGGGGTAACGGCGGCAATCGCTTGCGCCTTATGGCGCAGCACTTCCTGCCCAAATACCAGAATGTCGTAAACCACGCGTTCCACTCCTGATCAATCGGTTGCTGACCGGTACGATTCGAAAGCCGCTATTCATTATGTGATATTTACCGAGGGAAGGGAAGCGTCATCCCGGAACCGGCGTATGCCACTTCCGTTACGGTCAGATACTATTGGTAGTTGCGCTTGTGGTGATGACCGTTCTGGATTTTCTCATGCTAAGGATGGCGCGTCGCACGTTTGGCCAATTCCAAGAAAGTGTCGTTTCTGGCTAGGCAGAGCTCGGTTCTTGCCGAAAACCTTTTCTCGCGCTTGCGGCTGGTCCGGCGGCCCCGCCCCACCACCTAGGCGTTTTGGTTGCGAATAGCTCATCCGGCCATGCGGCAATGCGACACAGAACACCGGGCGCCTGCTCAAAAAAAACGGAAGCGCTTCCGTTTTTTTGCTTCGCGGCAAAGCACCTGCCTGTCACCGGCCGGCGGCTGCGGCGGGTCCGGCGGCCGCTACCCAAACCTAGCACCTAACACCTACCACCTTCTCCCCGGCGGCCCCGCCCCGGCCTGACGGCGTGGTCGGGTGCCTTCCTGTTGCGGCGGCGGGTCCGGCGGCCCCGCCCTACCTCCCACGCCCAAACCTAGCACCTCACA
>CAYSHQ010000053.1:0-9655 GCA_964430835.1 uncultured Lentisphaerales bacterium | reverse complement strand
TCAGCGAAACCGGCGAACCGGCATGGCCCAATGTGGACTTCATCATCGGCAACCCGCCGTTCCTGGGCGACAAGCTCATGCGCCGCGAGTTGGGCGACGCCTATGTTGACCGGTTGCGCTCGCTGTACGACGGCCGCATCCCCGGCCAATCGGATCTTTGTTGTTACTGGTTTGAAAAGGCCCGCGCCCATATCGCCGCCGGCCAGTGCAACCGCGCCGGCCTGTTGGCAACGCAAGGCATCCGCGGCGGCGCTAATCGCCAAGCCCTGAAACGGATTATGGAAAGCGGCGGCATTTTTTGGGCCGAGAGCGACCGCCATTGGATTCTGGATGGCGCAAACGTTCATGTCAGCATGGTCGGGTTCGACGGTGGGACCGAAAAAACACGGATGCTCAATGGCAAATCAGTCAAGACAGTAAATGCCAATCTAACTTCCGATGCGGACGGTTCGCAGGCGAAAATGCTTGAGGCAAACGAATCGTGTGCTTTCATCGGGACAACGAAAGGTGGCGATTTTGACATTTCGGATGAAGAAGCAATAGGCGCGTTGACTTTTTCCGGGAATCCAACCGGTTTGCCAAATAGCGATGTTCTGCAACCGATATTCAACGGGCGCGATGTGCTTCAACGAGGCGAAATACGTTGGCTGATCAATAATGAGGATCGCGTCTTGTCGTCTTCCATTGGTTACGAATGGCCGATGTCGATTATTGAGAAACGGGTTAAACCGAAACGCGATCAGAACAGAAATATGTGGCTCAGGGACAACTGGTGGAAAGTTCAGCGAATGCGGCCGGAAATGCGATCGGCGATTGTCCCACTCGTCCGTTTTATTGCTATGCCACGGGTTGCAAAATTTAGAGTTTTTGCATGGTTCGTGTGGCCAGTTGTAACTGACGATCAGACCGTTGTATTTGCCCGTTCCGACGATCTATTCTTCGGCATCCTCCATTCCCGTATCCACGAAGTGTGGGCGTTGGCGCAGGGGACGCAGTTGCGCGAAAAGGAATCCGGGTTCCGCTATACCCCGACCACCTGTTTTGAAACCTTCCCCTTTCCGCCGGGCGTGTTGGATGCCGGCACACCGCCACCTGCCATGCACGCGGCCATTGCTGCGGCGGCGAAAGAGTTGAACGAACTGCGCGAGAACTGGCTCAATCCGCCGGAATGGACGCGAACGGAGACCTTGGAGTTTCCCGGCACGGTGGGCGGACCGTGGGACCGCTACATTGACCCGGCCACCGTGGCGGACCGTGGCGCGTTCCAGGTCGGCACCGTGCGCTATCCCCGGATCGTAGCGCGTGACGCCGCCTGCGCCGGCCGCCTCAAGGACCGCACCTTGACGAAACTCTACAATGAACGCCCCGCCTGGCTCGCCACCTGCCACGCGAAACTGGACGCCGCTGTCGCCGACGCCTACGGCTTTCCCACCGATTTGACCGATGAGGCGATTCTGGAACGGCTGCTGGCGCTAAATCAAGCCGCCCAAGCCAGTTGAGGCGACAGAAGTGAGATGGGCATCGGTACCAGTACAAGCGGATATAAGGAGTTAATGGCATGAAGGTGCAAAAGCGTGTCGCAGGGTCTGACCCGGGGTATCCCAGTCGGCGACAATTCTCGCAGTACGGGCGGCTCTTGGCGGGCGTGGCAACCATTGGGTTGGGTGCCGCCGTCGGCCGGGGCGGAGAGGATGTGCGTGTGGGGGGCGACATCGCCGTGGAGCCTCGCCCACCGGTCAGGCCGGCGCGGACCGCGGGTTTGCCGCGTTGCGAAGCGGGCCCTGCGGGCGTCAGCACGAACCTGCCGGTCGCTACGACCAACCTGCCAGCGGCCACAGGGGCGAGCACCAACAAGCCGCTGGCGGAACTGAGGAAACGAGGCGAGATGCCGGCTGAGCCGCGGTGAGCGTGGGGCAGCGTAGCCGACCACGCCACCACTCGCTACATTCCCATCTGCGCCCCTCTGAGAGATCTGCGGACAAGTGTAGTTGTTGAGACCTCATTAGCTCCCATGGACTTTACCCTCTGTCTGACCCATGCCTGCAATCTGCACTGCGCTTATTGCTATGCCGGGGACAAGCGCAACCAGCGCATGTCGTGGCAGGTGGCACAGCGGGCCGTGGACTTCTGCTTGGAACGCGCGGTCAGCCGGGCGCGTCTGTTCAGCCAGCCGGCTACGGCGCAATTGGGGTTCTTCGGCGGCGAACCGCTGCTGGAATGGGCGCTACTCCAGCGCACCTCGGACTACGCGACGACCGAAGCGGAGCGCCTAGGCATCCACCTGCGGCGAACCGTTACCACAAATCTTTCGTTGCTGGACGAAGCGCGCGCGGTCTGGCTGCGCACGCAGGGATTCCACGTCGGTCTCTCGCTGGACGGGCATGCCGCTATGCACGATACGCTGCGCCGGTTCCCGGACGGGCGCGGTTCGCATGCGGCCTGTGCCGCGGCGCTGCGTTTCTTCCGCGGCGCCGATGCTGGCGCCGAGGTGATCGTGGTGGTTGATCCGCGCAACGTCACGCATCTGGCCGCAGCCGTGGCGTGGCTGGTGTCGCAGGACATGCACCATATTTCCCTGAACCCGAACTTCTATTGCGACTGGCCGGCTGGGGCGCTGGCGGCCTGGGAACAGGCCGGCGAGCAGATCGGCGACCTGTACATCGCGGCCTACCGTCAGGGAGCGCCGGTGCGCATCAATGTGATTGATGGCAAGATCCGCACGCGTCTCCAGGACGGCTACCAGGCCTGCGACCGCTGTGGCTTTGGCGAACACGAGATCGCCATTGCGGCCAGCGGCAATATCTATCCGTGCGAACGGATCGTGGCGGATGATCGGGTCAATGAAGCGCTCTGCCTGGGCAACGTCTTTAGCGGGTTTGACGTGGCGCGGCGCACGCCGATGCTGGCAGCGCGCGGTAACGCGGTGCGCGAATGTGAAGAGTGTGACCTGCGGCCGCGCTGCATGAATTGGTGTGCGTGCATCAACTACGCCACCACGGGCGCTATCAATCAGGTGGCGGGGATTGTCTGTCACCACGAGAAAATGGTGATCGCGCTGGCTGATCGGGTCGGCGCCACACTCTATGCCGAAGCCAACCCGGCTTTCCTGGCAAAATTTTACGTGGCGTAGCTTTCACCAACCCCGAACCCTGAACCCTCCGCTTGCAAAACCGGAGGTTTTGCAAGCACCCCTGACGCCGCTTCCACGCGCCAGCAGCGCACGGTGCGGCCGTCGCCACAGGGCAGCAGGGGCGGGTGAGTGGCACAGCGTGGCACGACGCAGGCGCAGCGGTCGCAGAAGCGACAGCCAGCGGGCCAGGCGAGTGGTGAGGGAACCTGGCCAGGGATGGCGCGCAGCGGTTGGCCGCGCGTGGCCATGGAAGGCATGGCGTCGAGCAGGGCACGGGCATACGGATGCTGCGGTACCGCGAAGAAAGCCGCGGCCGGGGCTTCCTCGACAATCTCGCCCGCGTACATCACGGCTACGCGGGTGCACATCTCCCAGACCACCCCCATATCGTGGGTAATCAGCAGCACGCCGGCGTCGCCGCGGTGCAGCCGGCGCAGCAGGGCCAGCACCTGCGCCTGGATCGTGACGTCCAGCGCCGTGGTGGGTTCGTCGGCAATGATCAGGTCCGGTTCCAGGATCAGGGCCATGGCGATCAGGACGCGCTGCTGCATGCCGCCGGAGAGTTCGTGCGGGTAGGCCCGGCTGCGGCTGGCCGGATCCGGAATGCCGACCTCCGCCAGCCAGGCGAGGGCGCGCTCGTGGGCGCTGGCGCGGGAGACGTGGGCATGCAACTGTACGACTTCGGCAATCTGGTCCCCCACGCGGTGCAGCGGCGAGAGCGAAGTCATGGGGTCCTGGAAGATCACGCCGATGCGGCGGCCGCGGAGTTGCCGCAGCTCCGCTACCGGCAGCGTCACGAGGTCGCGCCCGTCGTAGCGGATTGCCCCCTGCAGGCGCGCCGCGGGCAGCGGTAGCAGCCGCGGGATGCTCATGGCGGTGGCGCTCTTGCCGCACCCCGATTCCCCCACCAAACCGAGCACCTCGCCGCGCTGCAGTTGCAGCGAGACGCCGGTGACCGCCTGCACGACACCGTGCTCGGTATCGAAGCTGACGTGCAGGTCCTGGATTTGCAGTAGCGGTGGCATGGGGCAGGTGCCAGAAGAAGGTGCTAGGTGGTAGGTGTTAGGTGGGAGAAGGTGGGAGGTGTTAGGTGGTGGGTGGGAGGTGGGGAGAAGAAGGTGGGGAGGTTACCCTTCCAATTTCGTACGGGCTTTGGGGTCGAAGGCGTCGCGCAGCCCTTCGCCGATCAGGACGGTCAGCAGCATCACGAGGAAGAGTGCGCTGGAGGGGTAGAGCGCCAGCCACCAGGCCGCGCGGTTCTGCTGGGCTTGCTGGAGCAGTTCGCCCCAACTCGGGGTTAGCGGCGGCAGGCCGAAGCCGAGGAAGTCGAGCGCGGTTAGCGCCCCGATGGCGCCCACCAGTTCGAACGGAAAGAGCGTGAGCAGCGGGGTGAGCGCATTGGGGAGCAGGTGGCGCCAGATGATGCGCGCATGGCTGAGCCCCTGGCAGCGGGCGGCCTCGACAAATGGGCGGTGGCGCAGGCGCAGGAACTCGGCGCGCATGTAGTAGGAGAGCGAAATCCAGTTGAACAGTCCGTAGCAAAGCAGCAGCAGCAGTAGGCTGCGGCCGAATACAGCACCGATCAGGATCACCACGTAGAGAAAGGGGAGCGCACTCCAGATCTCGATCAGGCGCTGGGCCAGGATGTCAAACCAGCCGCCGAAGTACCCCTGCACGGCACCGATGACAAACCCCAGCAGCATGGCCCACGCCACGAGCAGCAGGCCGAAGGTGAGCGACGTGCGCAGGCCGTACACCAGGCGCGTCCAGACGTCGTAGCCGTTGACATCCACCCCCATCCAGTGGCCGGGGACGGGGCGGTGCGGCCAGGCGACGCCAGCCGGGCGGCAGCGTGCCACGTAGGCGCTGCCGGCCACGGTGAGGTTGGTAACGGCTTCGTGGCCGGCGAAGGCTTGCGCGAGGCACTCGGCGAGGGCGCTGCGGGCGGCTGGCGGCAACTGCTGCCAGGCCGCGGCGGGGTGCACGTGGTAGGTGGTCTCGCCGGGCGTGGCGGCGCGCGCGGTGAAGCTCTGCTTGTCGGCCGTGGCCGCCGCGCGCAGCGTGATACGCACCGAGGCGGGCGGCGTTTCACGCGCTTCATAGGGGGCGAGTACCAGGGTGGCCTGTTGCGGCGGCGCCGCGGCGGAGGTGAGCGTGGTCTCCAACGCGGGGGCGGGCTGATTGGCAAAGCGCAACGCCAGGGCTGCGGGCAGTTCCGGGGAGAGGCACCAGTAATTGGTAAGGATGGTGCCGTTGACTGTTTCCAGCCCGGGGAAGAACGGCGCGCAATTCTCGGCGCGCGTGAGGCGCCCCTCAGCGGTCAGGTTGAACCGGCCGACTGCGGTATCGGGTGTCAGGGTCAGGGTGGTCCGCCGATAGCGCTCGAAGGCCGCGCTATCCATGACTTCGCGGGGCCCAAAGCGGCAGAGCAATGGCGCGGCTAATCCCAGCAGGAAGAGGGCGGCCAGCAGCCAGAGCGACCACCAGCCGCGCCGGTGCTGACGGAAGCGCTGCCAGCGCTGGCGCGTGGGGGGCGAGAGTTGTGGCAGACGGGTCATGCGCCTTTATTCCCGAAGTGCATGCGCGGATCAATGAGCAGGTAGCAGAAGTCCGAGAGCAGGTTGCCGAGCAGTTGCAGGATGGCGGTCAGCGAGAGCATGGCCAGGAAGACGGCATAGTCGCGGTTGGAGACCGCCTGCAGGCTCAGCAGCCCCATGCCGGGGATTTCGAAGAGCGATTCGATGATCATGGAGCCGGCGAAGAAGACCCCCAGGATGCTGCCGAAGCCGGTGGCGATGGGGATGAGGGCGTTTCGTACCGCGTGTCCCCACACGGCGCGGCGTGCCGAGGCCCCCTTGGCCAGCGCCGTGCGCACGTAGTCCGCGCCGATCTGTTCCAGCAGGGAGTTCTTCATCAGCAACGTCAGCACAGCAAACCCGCCGATGACGTAGCAGGTGACCGGCAGCACCATGTGGCGGGCACGGTCCAGCAGGCGGGCGCCCCACGACAGCGTGTCGGCGTGGGCCGATTCAAAGCCGCCCAGCGGGAGGAGATCCCAGAACCCTTCTACCGTGCCGCAGCAGAGCGTTTTCAGGGTCATGCCGAGCGCCAGGGCCGGGATGGCATAGCCGAGGAAGACCAGCACGCTGGTGGTAATGTCGAAGGGGGAGCCATGCCGCAGCGCCTTGGCGATGCCGAGCGGGATACAGATGAGATAACTCAGGAGGAAGCCGGTGATGCCGAACCAGAGCGACACGGGGATGCGGGCGCGGATGAGTTGCCAGGCGCTCTTGTTGTTGAATTCGAAGGAGGTCATGGCCAGCCCCATGCGGTCATCCCAGAGCCAGCGCTTGTACTGCACGAGGAAGGGCTGGTCCAGGCCGAACTGGCGGTTCAGTTCGCGGCGCTGGGTATCGGAGACGCGGGTTACGCGGGCCGCGTTGGCGCCGCCTTCGCCGCCTCCCCCGCCGCTGCGCATGCGTAGCAGGCGCATCTCCACCGGGCCGCCGGGCAGAATGCGCGTCAGGGCGAAGCAGACCAGCGTAATCCCGAAGAACGTGGGGATTGCCAGGAGCAGGCGGCGCACGATGTAATGCAGGCGGTTCATTAGCGGATAGGGCCCCTAGAGTAGCTGATTACCCCCTGTTGCGGCCATGCGAAAACCGGGCTGCCACGGACTTTGGGGCTGAGCGTGGCGTGAGCATGGGGCAGATCGCGAATTTTTTGTCGGGGTTGGTGTAAGATTTAGGGTGCGAACTGCATATACCCAAGTAGCGCATATCGCGACTGATGGCAATGCCTACGGAAGCGTTATGCGCCTGGAAATAACGGAAGAACGGAAAACGGAACTACGGAAGACAGAAGACGGAAGAACGGAAAACGGAACTACGGAAGACAGAAGACGGAAGAACGGAAAACAAGTTTGAACTGGTTATGGCTGGTTCCGGTGGGCTAAGTGGCCTACGCGGGGTGATGCTTCCGTCTTTCCGTTCTTCCGTTGTCCGTCCTAAAGAAAGGGGTTCGTCATGTCTCGTCACTTTGAAGAGCTGCCGGTCTGGAAATCCGGGCGTGAATTAGTACGGCGCGTGTATGCTTGTACCCGCCAGCCGACCGTGGCGCGTGATTATGGTTTTTGCGACCAGATTCAGCGCGCGGCGATATCGGTTACGAATAATATCGCCGAAGGACACGAACGCGGGACCACGGTCGAACTGGTTGTGTTTCTGTTCTATGCCAAAGGCTCGGCCGGCGAGGTTCGTTCCCTGTGTTGGAATGCCGAGGATATCGGGTATCTCCCGGCGCCAGCGGCAGGCGAACTGCGCGAGCTGGCCGCCGGCATCGGCCGTCAGCTGCATGCTTGGATCGAATCCATGCAGACGCCGGATTTCGACCCCGGTCCCAAGTACCGCCAGCACCCGCCTGCCGGCCTGAAACGCTGGGAGGCTTACTTGGAACAACGTGGCCTGATCCGGCTCGAGAACGGGCAATATGTGATGGCCGAACGGGAAGACGGAAAAACGGAAGCGCAGCCGTAACGCGGCGGCCATCTTCCGTTCTTCCGTCTTTTCCTCGCGCCACCGGGGCTTGGACTAGTGGCGGGAGTCGTGCCGTGCAGCGCGCCACCGGCGTCCGTGTCTGGGGTGGGCGGGGAAAGGCTAGCGCACCTGATCGAAATCTACGCTGGCGGGCTTGGCCGGCAGCGTGGCGCCGGTGGCCTGGGCGGCCTTGAGTTCGGCGGCGGAGTCCACGTCGTACCACCAGTAATCGAGTACGGCGCGTTCGTCGCCAAACTTGCCGAGCACCGTGGGTGGGGTGCCAAACTTGTTCCAGTAGAGTAGGCGCGTATAGTCCAGGTTCCAGAGGAGCACGTAGGGGGTTTGCGCGGCGACGATGGCGTCAATCTCACGGCAGATGCGGTGGCGCGTGGGCAGGTCGAAGATGGCTTTCTGCTGGTTGATCAGGGCGTCCACGCGGGCGTCCTTGAAACCGGTGTAGTTGTTGCCGGAGGGACGGTCGGCCTCGCGCGCGGCCCACATGTCTTCCGGGTCCTTAAAGAGACTGCTTCCCCAGGCGGACCAGGTCATGTCGAAGTTGAAGCTGTCCATATCGCGCGCCCAGGCGGCGTGGTCCTTGCGCTCGATGGCGAGTTCAATGCCGAGCTTCTTCAGGTCTTCGGAGTAGAGCGCCAGGAACTTCTCGGAGGAGCCGTCGCTGATGAGGAAGGTGAAGCGCAGGCGCCGGCCGTCCTTCTCCAGCCAGCCATCCTTGGGGTTGGCGCGCCAGCCGGCGGCCTGCAGCAGGGCGCGGACGGTGTTGGTGCAGGCGTTGGCCTGGTCGTAGAGGTCCTCGTAGTAGGAGCGGTGCAGGAAGTAGGCGTTAAACATCATGGTGCGGTTCATCTTGTCGCGGTCCAGCAGCCAGGCCAGCGCCTGACGTACGCGCAGATCGTCGAAAGGCGGCCGGCGCAGGTTCATGGCAAACCCTTGGAAGCCGACCGGGCGGTGGTTGCGCACGCGCTGTTTGACGATCCAGTGGCGGTCGAACTTCTCGCCCGTGGCATTCTGGTTCCAGAGGCGCGACATGTAGACGGGGTAGACGTCGAGCTCCCCCTTCTGGAAGGCTTCGAAGGCGTTCTCCTGCTCGGCAAAGAAGCGGCAGACCACGGTCTGGAAGTTGAGCCGGCCGCGCTGGGCGAGCCGCTGGCGCTGCCACCAGTCGCTCCGCCGTTCGAGGCGCAGCTCTACGTTCTCCTTCAGGCCGCCCAGGCGGTAGGGGCCGGAGACCACCGGGAACTCGAAGTTGAGCTTGTTGAAGTCCGCGTTGGAGAAGACATGGCTGGGGAGCACCTGAATGCCGCCGAGGGTCAGCAGGTTGCGCCAGTGGACCTCGCTGGCGGTAAACTGGATGGTCCGGGTGTCGAGCACGCGCGGCGGCGTGTTGGTGAAGGTTTCCAGGCCAACCTTGACGGGTCCGGTCAGACTGGTGGGATCCAGCAGCTTGTCGAACGTCCACTTGACGTCCGCCGCAGTGATGGGGCGGCCGTCGCTCCATTGCGCGGCGGGGTCGAGCGTCAGGGTGAAGACGCGCTGGTCGTCGGAAATGGTCCAGCGGTTAGCCAGGCCGGGGGCGAAGTCGGCGGTGAGCGGGTCACTGCCGAGCAGGGAGTCATAGAGCGTCTCAAAGATCTGGGCGGTGAAGGCGTTGTTGTCGAGGTAGTAGTTGAGGCTTTTGGGGGACTGGCCGGCGAAGAGTACGAGGGTGCCGCCGGGCACGGCATCCGGGCTGGCCAACGGGCTGGGGGCGTCCTTCCACGCGGGCCGAGGGAAGGTCTCGGCCGCCAGGAGCGGCAAGGTGGCAAACAGGCAGGTGGCAAGGATGGCGCGCATGGGTCAACTCCTCGGGTTAGGCCAGCGAGCATAGCAAAGCGGGGATGGGGAAGACAACGGGAGAACGGAAAGCACCAGCCTTCTCATTATGGCCCCGTCCCCCGCACCTTGGGTCGCGGGGACGGGAGATTGGGGTGAA
>CAYSHQ010000052.1:0-9659 GCA_964430835.1 uncultured Lentisphaerales bacterium | reverse complement strand
GCCTGCATCTGGTTCAGATTGCCGCGCAGCGTGTAGATCTCGCCGGTGGCCGTCAGATAACGGAACGGTTGCGCCAGATCCCAGGAAGGAAACGTGTTGGTGCTATAGCGTTGATGGACCACCGCCACCGCACTGGCCATCGCCGGATGCACCAGATCGCGATAAAACCCCGAAACCTGTCCCCCCATCAACATCCCTTTATAGACAATCGTGCGGTTCGAGAAACTGGCTACGTAGAACCCTTCGGTGGGCGGCAGCAAAGGCTTGACGCGCTGCTGGACCAGCTTACGCACCAAATAGAGGCGACGATCCAACTCGGCGCCTGACCGCCCCCCCCCATCCACAAAAGCCTGCTTGACGACCGGCCGCGTCTCAAACGCCTGCCGTCCCAGAACTTTCTCGTTCGTGGGCACGTCGCGCCATCCCAGAAAGTGCAACCCCTCTTCTTTAACAACTGCCACGACCGCCGACATGCAGGTGGCACAACAGGCCGCGTCGCGCGGCATGAAGAGCATGCCAACGCCATAGGCGCCGGCCTTCGGCAAGGTCACGCTACGCGCTTGCATCTCTTCACGCAGAAAGGCATCCGGGATCTGCAATAACAGGCCGGCACCATCGCCGGTGATCTGATCGCCGCCTACGGCCCCCCGATGCAGCAGATTCTGTAGAACCTCAACCCCGCGAGCCACAATCGCATGCGTCGGTTTGCCATCCAGATTCGCCAGAAAACCCACGCCGCAGGCATCATGCTCCCACCGGGGATCATAAAGTCCTTGAACATCCGGACGCTGCTGAAAACTTTTGCCACATGATTGCATCGAAAACCACCTGATCTTGTAAGCCGATTACACTATGACATGGCAGTATATGCACCTCATGTGCCAGAATCGGCCCTAGCAAATAATATTTAGCAATAGGCGCGTACTGATGGCTCAACATGTTTTAAACAAGGTCTTTACGACACAAATTTTGACAACCAACCCACGCCAAAGTTCTTGTCAAAAGCAACCGTTCGCGGCCTGCGGTACATTTGTGTATCCCGCGCCAGCGCAGCGTGCTCCAATTTTGTAGTTCCAGTTGCCAGCGAAATACCATAATATACAGCCCCTTCTTTTGTATTAGATCCGGTACGCTGCGCAGCGGCCTACCTTCGGGAAACAGGTTTAGCCATTATGGATGACACCAGTCGAGCCCAGCGCGAACTTTCCATCCTGCAGAAGATCTCCAAGGCCTTGATTCATAGACAGGCGGTTTCCGGACTGCTACAAGACGTACTTGATATCTTGGAAACGGAAATGGGGCTTTCCCGGGGAGCGCTAACCCTGCGCCAACCAGACGGTGATCGCTTCGTAATCGAAGCCTCGCGTGGCCTGACACCGGAAGAGTGCCAGCGGGGGCAGTACAAACTGGGCGAAGGGATTACCGGCATGGTAGCCCAGACCGCCAAAGCCGAAGTGGTCCCCGATATCAGCCAGGACGCCCGCTTCCTGAACCGCACGCGGGCCCGCACCGGCCAGAATAATGCCTTCATCTGTGTCCCCATCATTCATCATGGCGAAGTCATCGGCACCATGAGCATTGATCGGCCACCGGGAGAGACCAAGAGCCTGCAAGCGGATCAGGACTTCCTGATGTTACTCGCCGGCTTGCTGGCTGAAGCGGTAGCCTCCATGCGCGAAGCCCTGACGGAACGCGAAGGCCTGATGGCCGAGAACGAGCGACTGCGCCGTCAACTGGGGGATCGCTACCAACCGAGCAATCTCGTGGGCAACTCCCGCGCCATGCGCCAAATCTATGACCAGATTGCCCAGGTGGCCGACAGCAATGCCACGGTCCTGATCCGTGGCGAATCCGGCACCGGCAAGGAACTGGTGGCGCGTGCCCTGCATTTCGGCAGTTCACGCCGTAACGGTCCTTTTATCAGTGTGAATTGCGCGGCCTTACCGGACAATCTGGTAGAGAGCGAACTCTTCGGGCACGAAAAAGGTGCCTTCACCGGGGCGCAACAACAGCGCAAGGGGCGCTTCGAACTGGCTAATGGCGGCACACTCTTTCTGGACGAAATTGGCGACATCTCGCCGGCCGTACAGGTACGCCTGCTGCGTGTATTGCAGGAGCGTACCTTCGAACGCGTGGGCGGCGACCAGGCCATCACCGTGAACGTACGCATCGTTACCGCCACCAACCGCAACTTGGAACAGGCCATCAAGGAAAACCGGTTTCGTGAAGATCTCTATTACCGCCTGAACGTCTTTCCAATCTATCTCCCCCCCCTGCGGGAACGCAAGTCCGATATCTTGCTGCTGGCCGAGCACTTCCTGCGCAAGTATGCCGATGTGTACGGCAAGAACATCCGGCGTATCTCGACCACCGCCATTAACATGATGATGTCGTATCACTGGCCGGGCAATGTGCGGGAGTTGGAAAACGGCATGGAACGCGCCGTGCTCACGGCGGCCGATGACGTGATTCACGGGTATACTCTTCCGCCCACCCTACAGACCAGTGAAGCCACGCAAACCGCCATCCTGCCGGAAAGCGGCGCCAGCCTCTGCACGCTGGTGGAAACCTACGAGCGTGAAATCATCGTGGATGCGTTAAAGAAACACCGGGGCAATGCGGCTGCGGCCGCGCGCTTCCTGCAAACCACGGCACGCATCATGAACTACCGCATCCACCACCTCGGGATTGATCCCAAGTCTTATAAATAAGGCAGGCTGGCCTGGATGGTACTCGCTAACCATCCCGCACGCGGCAGTGGCTGGCAGCCAGCTGCTGACGCGCGTGGGTCCTAGCTCCCGCGCCCCGTACTTACACCAACGACAGCACCTGTTTGGCGGCGATTGGCTGGTGCTTGGTGTGCGCTTCCATGCGCACGTGCAACATCTCGATCACGATGCGAGCAATCTCGCGCGGTGTGAAATGATCCGTCATGATAGTGGCATCGTACAACGTATGATCGTTGAGTTCGCGCCGATAATGATCATGCAGCACGCGTGACCGCACGGTATCCTGGTTATGAATCAGCTTGCGTGCCGCCTCGGGCGTGAGATTCTCCTGCGTGACTAACCGTTCCACCCGAAAGGCTTCGGAAGCCAACAGCCGGATGCGGACCCCGGGACCTTTGACCGACGCCGCCTCTGCGGCGGCCGCAGAACCAACCACCACCGTGCGCCCGGACTTCAAAAGGAAGCGGACCACATCGCCTACTTTATGACAAAGATCAAACTGCTCGGCCTCACCCACCAGCATCTCGTACAACATCTGGCGTAACTGCCCTTCGCCGTAATTCTCCGCCACCAGATCTTCCAGCTTGGCCGGCACATGTCCCGCCTTGATCAGCCAGGCACAGAGTTGCTGATCCAGGAGTTCCCACCCATGATTCCACCCCTTGTCGGGGATCTCATCCAAATGCGCAATAATGGCGCGGGCCACCTCATGCGAATTCACACCGTCCAGACGCGTCAGCGTCACAAAGGGCATATGTCCGTGCGGAATGTCCAAATCCTGCTTGCGTGTCAAATAAACCTTCAACGCTTCAATAATCTGACTCATGGTACCTCACTCCTTACCGTGCGCTTGCCCGTACACGCGTTTAGTGAACGGCTCATCTTTTCATGCCGCCGCGTTAAGCACAAGCGAAAACCAGTTATGGGCTAGCTCAATAGCTGCGCGCAGGAATGGCCGGCGGCGGGGGGAGCTGCGTGCGCGGCGGTGCAAGGTTCCGCCACTCCTGCAACTGTTTCTTCGTAGGGGCACCCACCACTTCAAACAAGTGCCAATCGCCAAAGTCGCGAGCAAAGAGTGTGCGCCCGACGCCATGTTCGTACGCCGCCGGCACCCCCCCATGCACGCTATCCACGGCCGAGCGCCCCTCCGGGCGCCGGATCAGCACAAACAAATGCTGACCGTGATATTGACGACGGATTTCACCAATATGCAGATCCATACAGGGCAGCAGTCGGCTTGCTGGCGGACGATGGGCCAGGAGTGCCAGGCCCTCATAGCCACAGACCATCACTCGGCCATACGGCGTACGTTCCTGGACATAGGCGCAGACCGCTTGCACGGTCGCGGTTTGCTGCGCCTGCTGCTGTTGGGCGGCTGCCTCGCGTGGCGCACGCGTAGTCTGACGCACGTGTACCTGCACCGCGGCCACCACGCTCACCAGCAGCACGCCGGCCACGACACTCAGCGTTATGGCTGATACTGCCTTAGCTGGTGGAACCTTTGCCTGTGCCCCATGGTCGTCCTCCGCGGACCACAGATATGGCACCGTATCGCGTAGCGCACAGAGGACACCTGCCACACCGAGCCAGAGCGCCAGTGGCCAGGCAGCGCCTGCTGCCCACGCGGCACCGAGTCCAGTCAGTACGTGTCCCCAGACCCAGGCGCCGCAGGCCAGAGATCCGAGCACCCCGCCATCAGGCCGGCGCCGGACGGCCGCCAGCGTCAACGCCACAACTCCCAAGCCCAGCGCGAGCGTGGCCGGGGACGAAAATTCCGTTGTCGGCCAGCCCTGCCAAACCAAGCCATCCTTAACAACCAGGGAGCGCACAAAGAAGCAAGGATCTCCCAGCAACAACCAATTCAACAACCCCCAGACCCCAATGGCATAAACCAAAGGCAGACTACCTAACAGCAGTACCGTCGGCAGTCGGTGGCGCACCTCCGGTGCCAGAACCGTTGCCAGCGCCATGGCCCCCAGCAACCATACGAGCCAGCCGCCCAAGCACATGCCGCACAATACCAAGACGCCCATGGTAAACCCCAGCGTCGCCAATGCGCCCATGCGTCGCGTGACGGACCAGTCCGCACAGGAACTGGCAGCCTGCACCCCAAGCCAGACCGACAGCGCGACATCAGGTTGCAGGGCACCCTCACAAGCCACCACCCCGGCGGCAGCCGCACCTTGAGCCATCATGCGAATCAGCGGTGTGGCATGCACCAACCGGCCCAGTCGGTAGAACGCCAGAGTCCATCCCAGCCACGCGACGCCCAGCAGGGCCATCGGCAGCGCTGCAGGCCAATGTGCCAACCACGCACCCAAGGTGCCTGCCAAGCTCGGCAACGGCCCATACCAGCACGACCCAACCAGGGCCTGACGTCCCTCCGTCGACCCTTGCAGTAACTCCCGACAGATGCCGTGCCACACATCCAAGGAGTGCCACCCAGCGACACCGCTGTGTTGCGCCAGGATCAAAGCGCCCGCGGCGAGCAGCAGGGCTATGCCGGTATCAATGACTCTTTGTCGCATGGAGACCATGCTGTGTCTTCTCCCAATGGAACGGATTGCGGAAAAACTGCAGGAACGCCCGCCAGCCACTGTAGCTCATCATGACCCAGTAGACGGGGGTCAGCAAGTTCGGCAGTAAGAGATGGTCATACCGGCGGCGGTAACACCCCAGCAGGTTTACATAGACAAAAATGAAATTGCCGACAAACAGGCAGATCGCCGCTGCGGCAAAAACCGGCCCAGGAAAAAGCGCCGCTAGTGCCGCCGGCCGCACCACAAACCAAAGCAAGGCCATCCCCCAGAAAATGGGGTTGATGAGAGAAGAGAAGATCACACCGCCCACCAGCAGCTGAAAATGCAGGAACCCCATCACACCGAGCTCGGCCAATAACCGCCCGGGGCGTCGCATGTGCACGCAATAGGTCTGGATATACCCCTTCAGCCAGCGGGTGCGCTGTCGAATCCAGAACGGCAGGCTGCTGCAAGCCTCCTCCCAGGTAGTCGTAGCCACCATGCGTGTCGTGTAACCGGCACGACATAGCCGCACGCCCAAATCGCAGTCTTCCGTAACATTGTACGCATCCCACCCATGCAACGCCCGCAGGATGGCCAGACGAAAATGGTTGGAGGTGCCGCCGAGCGGAATCACGGCATGCAACGCCGCCAAGCCCGGCAGCTGCATGTCAAACCAGGCGGAATATTCCGCCGCAAACCAGCGCGTCAGCAAATTCTGATCCGGATTGTAGTAGTTCAAGCGAGACTGCACACAAGCGACGCGTGGCCCGGAGGACTCAAACGCCAGCACTGCCTTCTTCAACTGATCCGGTTCGGGACGGTCCTCGGCATCATAGATAACCAGATACTCGCCACGCGCATACGCCAGCCCGATGTTACAGGCTTTGGGCTTGGTGCGGGGAAAGGAGGGGGGGATCCGGGTGATACGCACAAAAGCAGGCAGGTCGATTCGGGCTGCCGCTGCCAAGGTAGGGGCATCGTCGGCCTCCAGCAACAATTGCACATCTTTGCTGGCGGGGGGGTAGTCGAGTGCTTGCAGCGCCTGCACCAGGTGCGGTAGCGACTCCGGCTCGCGATACATGGGAACCAGGATGGAAACAACTGGCCAGGGGTGCGCATCCCGCGCTGCCAGCCTGTCGGCAGGAAAATGCAGCATGGAGCCGGGATGCTCGGAAACACGCACCAGCACCAGCTTGTAAAGCATGACGGAGAGATAAAAGAGCGTGCAGGCCATGATCGTGAGGCGCGCCGTCGCCAAGGGAACCACGATCGCCGAGGCAATCAGGACCACGGACAGTACGAGCAACACGATACGCTGGCCACGGGTTAGTGGTTCCTTCGCACTCCACTCCGGCCGGCAATGGGCCAGTTCCAAGGGATCAGGCGTATTCATCAGTACGATCCCTTCTGCGGGCCGTACAAGGACCGCCGTAATACATCCCCGGCGAAGGCCACACCTTCCGGGGTCAGCACGCCGTCCCCCAGGAGGGACGCACGCCGACCGGATGCCATGAAGCTGGTGTATAAATCCGCCACCGGCTGTCCATAGGCATCGGCCACGCGGCAGATGATTTCAGCCAGTTGCCGGGCGTTTGGGGGCTGCCCGGCGGCGGAGGGGAGCCCTTCGCACCCCGGCAAAACGGAAAAGGGCGGCGGGGTAGTCATGACGACGCGCGCATGCCCAGGACCTGTCAACAAGCCGATCAGGGTGGCCAGGCGCCGTTCGTATTGCGCAAGTGACTCACCCTGCCCGAGTGCCGCAAACGAAGGGGCCACCACCACAACTTCCGCCGGCAGCAACCGGCCAATCTGAACCAACGATTGCAGACGCGCGACACCCTGCACGCCCGAAGACTCCTCCAGCAATGACCAGTTGACGCGCCGGTACGCGCCCTGCGCGATGACGCCCTCGTCGGACAAGAGGTTGTCCAAGCGCGCACCCAGTCGGGCGTCCCGCTCGTCCTGCGGCATCAGGAACCCATCCAGCACCAGTACGCGATCTTCCGGACGCACACCTGCCAAGACTGGATTTTCGCCGGCGGAGGCGCGGTGCGCCACCAGCATGACCGCATTGGAATTGATCAACAATTGCTCGCCGTCTAGTGCGGTGGGCAGTGTGCAAAATGGGGCACGCTCAAACACCAGCAAACCCTGATCCAGCGTCACGCCGGCATGTCGAATGCGCCAGGCAATTTGCTGGAAGGAATCCGCGCTGTTTGCCGGTAAAACCATCCGGCCCCACGCGCGCTTCATCTCCACCATACCGGTGAGATTGGTCTGCGCGCCATTGGCATAGCGAATGTCGGCCTCCACCTGGAATACTACCGAATCCGGGGATGTGGCGCGTAGCTGTAGCTCGGGGCGAATGACGTCCTCCTCGTACCCGCAGGCGGGCACCCCCGTCAGACGCCCCGCAACCGTATAGAGCGTGCGCGCAGGCCCGCGCGGAATCGGCACAAGGACTTGATCCTGGGCCGTATGGCCCTGATCATCCGTCACCTGCAAATGGATCAAAGACGGACCGGCTTCCGCACAAAGCACGGCCTGACCGCGCGCCTCTTGCCCGAGTTCCCGGTGATCGGCCTGCCGCCAGGAGTAGTGCAACGCGCGGCGATCGGCCGAGACACTGCGGCTCTCCAAGCGAATGGGCACAAAGAGGTTGGTAACGCCCGCAAACGTGTAGGTCGGCTCCGTAGTCACTTCCGCCATCGCATGCAGCCGGTCTCCCTGCTGCTCCCATCGGGCGGGTACCCGCCAGCCGCCGGTTATGGCCATCACGCCCGGCGCATTGGTGCACCCCTCCTGTCGCCAGTCTGCGAGAAAGTTGAGCCGTTGCTGCGCCACGCCGCGCGCCACCACCCGATGCAACCCCGCCGGGATCAGGATCGGCGCGGAATTTGTCCATGCCAGCTGCCGTGTCGCGGCGTGTCCCACCACGGGCTCCCCATCCACCAGCAACCAGGCCGGCAAATCGGTTTGCAGACCAAACAGATAGCGCCCGGTCACGGGAAACAGCACCCAGGCGGAGAACTCAAACAAATGGCTTTTGCGTTGCCAGTCGCCGCGATACCAACCGGACGGTGCGCCGTCCCTGGCTTCAAACCGCGCCATGCTCTGCAGACATGGCTCACGATCCACACGAGAGTCCAGCATCTGCACCTGATCCCAACTCGCCGGCAAATCCTGGCCTGCCGTGCGTTGTGCATAAAAGCGTACCGGACTCGGATCGACAACCGGTGCATTCGTCGAGGGCGTTTGAGGTGCCGCAAACAAATAGAGGGCCAGCTCTTGCCGGGCCGGGACGCGCCGGCAATCCGCCAGGAAAACGATATTGGAGGGATCCGACCAGATGATGCTCACAGGCACGTTTTTATCACCTGCCCGCGCGACACCGTCCCGGATCACCCCCTCCGCGCCAGTACGCGCCGGGGCGACCAACAGACAGAACTCGTTCTGCGCGGCACGGGTGAAAACCAGCCGCGCCACTGCGGCTGGCTCCCGCCAGGGTAGGTAGGTCGGCCCCTGCCCCGCCAGAGGCATCTGGGCGATCACAGCCAGCCAGCCGAAAAAGAAGCACGCGGCCAAGGCATGGCGAGGAACGGCGGCACCCATTGTGCCTCCGCGAGTATGCAATCTGCGCCACCATCTGCCTACCATCGTACCCATGCAACTTCCTCAAGCCCTCAGCCACGATCCGTCGCGGTGCCTAAAAACATAAAAAATCACGCCTCGCCGCGTTCCGCCAGCTCCTCGCGCACAAACCCCTACTTGGCATGGATCGTGCAGAGAGGTACTATACCACGCATGCGCTCGCATTTACAGTCTTGGTCGCCCGCATTCCACCCGTCCGTCCGGCCACAGCCGCGGCGTGTGGGCTTCCTTTCGCAGATCGTGTGCCAAAAGCGCGCCGCCTTCTCGCTGGTCGAACTGCTGGCCGTCATTGTGATTCTGGCGATCCTGGCCAGTTGCCTGGCGGTCTCGTTAAGAAAGGCCCGCGCGTTGGCGCGGCAGGCGGATTGCAAATCGAACATGCGCAACCTCGGCGCCGCCATCCTCATCTACCGCAGCGACCCTCAAATCCCCCGCAGCGACCACGGCAGCCGTAACCCGGACTGGCTCTCCTGCCTCTACCCCGACTATGTAGATGACAAGCAACTATTTGTCTGCCGGAGCGATGGCAACCAAGGCAAAAGCGTTTCTCGACCGGCAACGATTGACCTGCTAATGAACGAGAAAGGCGTTTATGACTCGACCCAAGTTGACGATAATGACCATAATCCCAATAATTCTACCTGCGGACGCAACACCGATGTGCATGCATGTAGTTATTTTTACGAATTTTCGAAAGCAGTATCCCCTTGGAAGGCAACCGATATAAACAGTAATGGCGTCATAGACTGGTGGGAGT
>CAYSHQ010000051.1:0-9831 GCA_964430835.1 uncultured Lentisphaerales bacterium | reverse complement strand
GACTGGTTTACACCCAGTAGGTCGGGGGTTCGAACCCCTCACCGCCTACCAGGCCCCTCACTTAATCGAATAGCGCGTGGCCTTGATGAGCGCCTTCCAGAGTTGTTCGGGCGTCTCCGCCGCCAGTAACGCGTCACGGTTGGCCTGCTTGAGGAAAGTCTCCGTCAACCCCGCCAGCAGACGCAAATAGAAGGCGCTGACAGCCGTGGGGATCGTCACAAAGAAAATAAAGTGGGCCAGATGCTTCTGATCGTTGAAGGGGACGCCCTTCTTCGACACGCCCAACGCCAGAGTCAGACCGCCCCCTTCCACACCGCGCACATGCGGGAACGCCATGCCATGTTCCATGGCCGTGCTGAGCAACGCTTCCCGGTCGAGCGCCGCCTGCACCGCCTTGTTGGCCCCATCAATGAACCCCTGCTCCTCCATGTTCGTAGCGAGCGCCGTAATGGCCGCTTCCATCGACTTGGCCTCCATCTGAGGCAGCATCAGGCTCTCGGCCGAAAAGCGCGAGATGCCCACTTTGCGTGGTTCGCTCCGATTGGGTCGCTCCCCGACCCAACGCGCCGCCTCGGGATCGGCAAACATAATACGCGCGCAGCTCGGGCAGTTCTGCAGCGCCTTGCACATCCGCACCGCCTGTACCTGGCTGATCGGCAGCCGCATGCCGCACACCGCACAACAGCCGTCGTGCACCGGCGACATCACCGCGTGATCCTTCTTGAATAACCGGACGAAGAGCGACCGCACATCCGGCGGCAATTTCTCCGTCAATTCATCAATGGCATCATTCAACCGGTCGAGATGCGACCCGTCGCCGGTGGCCCGGTGCTCATCCCGGATCAAGACAAGTTCCTGCAACTGGTTCAGGTGATTGACAAGACTTTGCATGCGGTCCTTTATCGGCGGTTACGACGCGTGTGCTATTCTATGAAATGGGTGCATTGTGGTCGCAATCCCCCAAAATGTCAATATCTCCTGCCAACCGCCCCTGCGCTGGAGGTGCACAGCCACCTTACGACCGATGACAGCGCAGCCAGCGTGTCGGGGTCACCAGACAATCCAGTGCGATATCATGCGACGCCACCGGCACCTGCGCCACGATCTGCCAGTCAAACCCCACGCCGCATTTTACCCCCTGAACATCGGCCAGCAATCGGTCGAAGAACCCTTTGCCACGCCCCAGGCGCCGACCGGCTTCATCAAATGCCAGCCCCGGCACGAGCACAAAATCCACCTGCGACAAGCGGCCGACCGCACAATGTGCAGCCGGCTCGGCAATGCCAAAGGCGCCCACCTGCAAATCGCTGGTAAGATTGGCCACCTCGCACACTTCATAATCGCGCTGCGCGGGCCGGTAGCGCGGCAGCACCATCCGCCGCCCCGCTTGTAGCGCCCGCAGCACGGCAGGCCGCACATCCAGTTCCTCCGGCATGGGCATAAACGCCAGGATACACCGGGCCTGCTGCCAGCAGGCTTGTGCCTCCAGCAGCCGACCAAACTGCGCCGCCGCACGGGCAGCCGCCTCCGGGGCCAAGGGCCGCGCGGCCGCGCGCATCTGGCGACGCAACGCGGCTTTCTCTGCCGCTATGGCGAGTGATCCTGCCGCAACACTCATAGGGTGCGTTAGAACAACCCCTTGACCTTACCCGTCTCCACATCCACATCAATCCGCCGGAAGGCGGCATCCGAAGCCGTGCCAGGCATCAGCTTGATGTCCCCCGCAATCGGTACGACAAAGCCGGCGCCCCGGAAGACCATCACATCCCGGATGGGAAGCGTGAACCCCTTCGGCCGTCCCTTCCGCGCGGGGTCGTGCGACAGGCTCAAATGCGTCTTCACCATGCAGGTGCCCAACTCCTTGACCGTCGGATCGGCATCCAGCTTGTCGATCTTCGCCTTGGCTTCTGGCTGGATGGCAATGCCATCGGCTCCGTACACCTCTTTGGCAATCAACTCGATGCGCGCCGCGACCGGCAACGACAGATCATAGAGGAACTTGAACTGCGACTTCTCGTTGCAGGCATCGGTCACCGCGTCCACCAGTTCCAACGCACCCTCGCCGCCCTTCTCCCAGTGTTTCGAAAGGGCCACGCGCGCACCGGCCTGTTCGGCCGCGCGGCGGATCACCGCCACCTCCTCGGCATCGTCCGTGTAGAAGTGGTTGATGCACACCACGGGGGGAATGCCGCTCTTCTTCACCGTCTCAATGTGCGCCACCAGATTGGCGACCCCCTGTTCGACGAGGGCCGTGTTCTTCTCCGTATAGGCCTTGTCCAGCGCCTTCCCCGGGACCACGCGCGGACCGCCGCCGTGCATCTTGAGTGCCCGTACGGTGGCCACAATGACGGCGCAGTTCGGTGTCAGCCCGCTGGCACGACACTTCAGGTTCCAGAACTTCTCAAACCCGATGTCCGCCCCGAAGCCACTCCCCGTGACATGATAGTCGCCCAGCTTCAGCGCCAGGCGGTCCGCAATAATCGACGACTGGCCGATGGCGATGTTGGCAAACGGCCCGGCGTGCACGAGGACCGGCTGCCCCTCCATGGTCTGCATGAGGTTCGGATAGATAGCCCGCGACATGATGGCCGTCATGGCACCTGCGACCTCAAGATCTTCTGCGGTGACGCCATTCCCCTGCTTGTCGAATGCCAGGACCATACGGCCCAGCCGTTCGCGCATGTCCTTCAAATCGCGCGCGACCGCCAAAATCGCCATGATCTCCGACGAAACGGTGATCTGGAAGCCGCTGCGCATCAGGAAGCCGTCCATGCGACTACCCATGCCGATGATAATCTCGCGCAGCGATTGCGCACAGAAATCAATGGCCCACTTCACCTGGACATGATCCGGGTCAATATCGAGGCGTTTGAGCTTCTTCTTAGCCAGCATGGCATCATCGTAGTTGAATTCATGCTGCATGCGACTGGTGAGCGCCACCATGCCCAGGTTATGGGCATTGGTGATCGCATCAATGTCGCCGGTCAGCCCCAGGCTGAACTCGGTCAACGGAACACACTGCGAGAGGCCCCCGCCGGCCGCCGACCCCTTGATGTTGAAGGTGGGTCCGCCGGAGGGCTGCCGGATGGCGCCGATGACTTGCTTGCCGCGGCGCCCCAACCCCTGGATCAGGCCGATGGTCGTGGTGGACTTGCCCTCGCCCAGCGGTGTGGGCGTGATCGCGGTGATATCCACATACTTGCCATTGGGGCGGTGTTCGAGTCGGCGCATCACCTGCAAGAAATCAATCTTGCCAACGTGGTGTCCGTAGGGGAAAAGCTCCATCTTTTCCAATCCCAGCTCCTCGCTCAACTGGTAGACGGTCTTCATCTTCTCAGCGGCCTTCTCGGCAATTTGCCAGTCCGGCATCTTGGTTGGATCGAGTGTGGACATACGTTTCTCCCTGGTGTCTCGGGTGACTTGGCGGAGGTACTTACCCGCGCCGACGTTTATGCAATTCCAGCGTATTCTGCATGAGCATGGCGATGGTCATCGGACCGATGCCCCCCGGCACCGGCGTGAGATACGAGGCCCGCTTGGCCGCCGCAGCATACTCCACATCCCCCACGAGTTTATACCCGCGCGGACTGCTGCTATCATCCACGCGATTCACGCCGACATCAATGACGACGGCGCCTTCCTTAATCCAGTCGCCCCGGATCATCTCCGGCTTGCCGATGGCCGCGCACAGGATATCGGCCGTGCGACAGACCGCGGCCAGGTCCTTGGTCCGGGAATGGCAGATGGTCACCGTGGCATGCTCGGCGAGAAGCAACTGGGCCAGCGGCTTGCCGACAATGTTGCTGCGCCCCACCACCACGGCCTGCGCGCCGCGCATATCGATCTGGTACCGCTTCATGATCTCAATGACACCGGCGGGGGTGCACGGCTTCACGCAGGGGTTGCCCGTTGCCAGGTAGCCGACATTCATGGGGTGGAAGCAATCCACATCCTTTTTCGCCGAGATGCGTTCCAGCACCTGATGTTCGCGAATCTGCGGCGGGAGCGGCAACTGGCAGAGGATGCCGTCCACCGTGTCATCCGCATTCAGCCGGTCAATCAGCGCCAGCAGTTCGCCTTCGGAGGCGGTGGCCGGCAACACCCGCTTCTCGCTGGCAAAGCCGATCTCCGCACAGGCCTTTTCCTTCATGCCGACATAAACCTTGGAGGCCGGGTTCTCGCCCACCAGGATCACCACCAGCTTGGGCTTCACCGCATAGCCGGCGATCTCCTTGCGGATCTCTTCCTTGATTTGCTTCGAAACCAGATTTCCGTCCAGCACTGTCATCGCCATGGGATCCCTTTCCTGCCTTCGCGTTATACCATCCGTACGCCGTATTCATCCCGTCGTGCGCGGCTGGATGCGCCAGCAGCGCTTCGACCAACCTCGCTTCACGCACTCGCCTTCTTGTTCTCGGAACAGAACTTGCTCATCAACATCATCGCCAGATCCTGTTTCTCGGGCGTGCCATCCATCTTGGCAAAAGCATCCACCAGTTCCACCAGCTGCGGATCCGCCTCGGTATGACCGTAGCGATGCGCCGTGTTGACGATGCCCGCATCCAGTCCGTACTCATAGGCCTTGGCGGTATAGGCGCGGCAAACACCGACCCGGCGCCCCGGCAGGTCGCGCACGGAGTTACTCAAGCCCAGCGAACAGTGAACCCCCTTCATCTGCGGGTCAGCCTTGATCCGCTTGATGGTTTCAAAGGCCCGATACGTATAGCCCGGCACGCCCGCCTCCATCGGCATGTCAATCGCGAGCGGGAACACGGTGCTGTCGAAAAAGATCTCGCCCGGCTTGAAGTTGTGCGCGATGGCCTTCGCGAAGATCTGACGCGCCAGTTGGTACAGCTCATCCACAGAGTGCGAGCCGCCGGGACCGGTGGGAATCTCCTGCGTGACCAGCAGCCCGACGATGGCGAAATGGTACTGTTTGCGCAGCGGCAGAATGGCATCGGCGGTGTAGGTCTTCACGGAGTTCAGCAGGGGCGGACGCACCCGCGCTTTGGTGTTGTACCACTCCTTCAAGCCAGCCTCCAGGACGTGGTTGTCACTGGAGTCCACGCAAATCGGCACACCGTGGCCCCACTGCCGTACCAGCCGGGTGTACTGCCGCATCAGTTCGACGGCCAGGTTCGGATCGCGCTCGCCGAACGCATCCAGGTTCACGGCCAGATAATCAGCGCCTTCCTCGACCTGCGATTCGATCAACGCGCGGATGTAGCGCAGCGGACCGCTGTCCCGGGTGTAGGCCTCCGGACCGAGCGCGTGCAGTTCCTTCATGATCAAGCCGGTTTTGGGGATCGAGGCATGAATGGCCTCGGCAATGTTGATCAGCAGGTACGGCTTGGTATGATCCCGCTGGAACAGCGCATTGACGATCGATGACGTGTGCGCCAGCGCCGGATTGCGCGGCGGCAGAATGCGGGTCAAGCCGGTCAGCTCCTTCCTGGCTGCGGCGGCCTGGTAAATCCGGTCGCCGATGCAGAGGCGTGCCAGGTTGTTGCCGCACTTGCCGTCCACGGTCGCATCGCCGCACGGGGCGTTGGCCAACCCCTTCTCGCATCCGCCCATGGTGCACAGCCCAAGATTCTCCGGCAGGAAGCAATCGCCGCACTCCTCGCAGTCAAACATCTGATACTTGGCGCCCTTCTCCCAGGCGTTAAACAGCCGATACGCACACCCTTGGCCCTTGGCGATACCCGTCATCGCGCAGAACCCCTTCAGTGCATGGAAGCCGACGTGTGCGCGGTCCATCAACAACCGGTGGTTGAACTCGTAGAACTTTTGCGAACCGGTCTTGGCGGGCGTGGCTAATGCGACCTGCTGATCGTTGGTGTCATACAGGTAGAACGCCTGCTCGGCCGGCCAGTAGAGATTGGCTTTGTACAGCTCCCAATGCTTGCCGATCTCAGCCGCACGCGCGATGATCGTGCGCAGCGACGCATAATCAGGCACGCCGCCGACATCCACGCCGGCCGCCCCCATCGCCTTGTACATGGCAACCTGCTGGGCGGCGCGTTCCAGGTGCTCCGCCAGGCTCTCCTCGTTCACCTTTTGCAGCAAAGCGTCGGACACGAAACAACCAGGCAGCTTGTGATCGTGCATGAGACGCGGCGCCGGACTCATCGTGCTCAACAAATACACGTTGCCGATCACGGGCACGTTGTACTGATTGGCTTTCAGGAACTGAAAGAGTTCCGCGGACTTCCGCCAGTCCCAGCCCACCTGCGTGATCAAAAAGCTCGCGCCCGCTTCGAGCTTCTTCTGCATCTTGAAATACTGCTGCAGCTGAGAGGCTTCGGTGTACTTGAACGGACTGACCGCCGCGCCGATCGTCACCTGGGGAACATGCTCCAGCTTGCCGGCCGAGGCCTTGAGATATTGATCCCGGTTCATGGTCTGCAGCAGAGTGAGCAACCCCACCGATTCCAGCTCAAAAACCCCCTTGGCCTTGACGGGTTTGTCGCCGGTCAGCGCGAGGATGCTTTCCACGCCCAGCGCCCGGTTCGCCATGATGTTGCTGACCATGGCCTCCTGATTCTGATCCTTACAGGTGACATGGGGGATGAAATCCAGATCGCCCAAGAGGTTGGCCGCCTGCACGTGCGCCAGTACACTCACCGGTTCGATGTTGGCCACGCCGCCCGGGCTTTGCGGACTGGTTATCCCCACTAGTTCAAAACCGGCAGGAAACCCCGCCGAATCATCCTGATATCCCTTCAGGAAAGCATCGATAGGCTTGAAACTAAAGGAAGGTCCACCCACCAACTCCGCCAACACGATAAACGTGGAGCGATTCGTCAACGCCTGCGAAAATCTCTTTTTGGTCATGGATTGCTCCCTGATCAGAACAGGATTGCTGTTTTTGCCGCACCGCTGCCGAACCGTACGGCAAGCGGATTCCATAATGGCATAGACCCATACACCCCGGCAAGCAGGATATTTCAGAGAATATAAGGACTTTACACGGATTACCGGTTGCTAACCCGGTTTGCGCTGGTTTTGTCGCCCACGCGCCAGATCGGCGCACGCTTGCCAGCAAGGCCTATATTCTGGCACAATAGGGGCATTCGAGAGGGAACGGATCATGCGATTACATAACCGTTGTCAAGTCCTGTGCCTCAGCATGGGCTTGCTGGCTGCTGTCGCGCAGGCCGCCGAGGAGGAAGGCGTACGGCCCCCCCCGCCGCTCCCGGTGGACGCCCATAAGTTCTCCGAGGCCCTGCGTGCCGAAATCCCCAGAATTGCCCAGCAGTATCAGGACGCGATTCGAGGCCTGCCGTCCACACATTCCAACCAGATGGCGAGCCTCCAACGAAAACTGCAGGACGCAGGCGATCTGGACGGCTACCTCGCCGTGAACCAAGAGCTCAAGCGCTTCTGCAACGCCGTCCAAACGGAACCGGACCCGTTTGAAGAAATCCCCGAGATGCCCAAGAGCGCCTTGGTCGAACAACCGGAACTGCTGCGTACCCTGCAAGATCAATATATTAAAGCCTATAAGGACAAGAGCGACCAGCGCAGCAAAAACCTCGAAGCGCTTTATCGCAACCACATCGCCCAGTTGGAAACACTGAAGGCCGACCTGACCATAAAAGGGCGCATTCCGGACGCCGTGAATGTTAAGAAGGAGATTGAACGACTACGCAAAGGACTTGAGGAGAAGACGCTGCTGCCGCAGATCCTGGCAACGCTGCCTGCCAGACCGCGCCTTTCGTTCACCGCGTCCCACGCACCCACCGCTGAGCCCCCCTCCGCTACGACCAATATTCCAACCTACGGTCGGACGCCCGACTGGGCCAAATGGAAGTTTGACCGGGTGTCGAATTGCACCTCGGATTCCAGCTTATTTGACCACCCGGATCTGCCCGATCAACTGACGTTGGATTTCAGCGCCAAAACCGGGCGCGGTCGCATTTCCGGACGCTGCGAGGTGGAACGCCAAACGATCAACATGCGGGAGTGCACCTGGTTTGGTAAGGCCATCCAGTGGAAAGTCAAGGACCTTAGCACCCTGAACGCTACCATCATCCTGCAATCCAAAGAGATCTCCCCGGGCAATGGCTATGGCCCTCGTGCCCATCTCGTTTTGCTGACCGATAAAGGCACACTGGGCGAATGGCTGGAAGTCCCACTGATGTGGAAGGATGCCACCCTGACCATCGCCAAGGACCCGCTGGCCAACCGCTGTACCCTCGGCTGGGTACAGGGGAAGATCAAGAAGGTGGTCGATCTGCCGACCAGCGGCACCGTGCGCGTACTCTTGGGGCTCTCGGTGCGCAATCTGGGCGAGCGCTGTGACACGATCCTGACGCTGCAATAGCGGCGAACGCGCGGGAGGATCATAAGCCGGATTCTGTTCCGTCGCACAAGGCGACAGCCTGGTCATTCGTCTATGCGATCTACCCGGAACCTCTCCGGCCGAAGCCGGGCGGCACGGGCCGCGCCATCGGTTCCCTATTCGATCTTGCTCCGGATGGGGTTTACCTTGCGACGGTGCTTGCACAACCGTCCGGTGGTCTCTTACACCACCTTTTCACCCTTACCGCCCACCCTAAGGCCGACGGCGGTATGTTTCTGTGGCACTTTCCGTGAACGCCGGTCTGGCGGCGCCCCTCCCGCGTTAACCACGGGACATCCTGCCCTACGGAGTCCGGACTTTCCTCCCCGCACCGCCGAAACGGCACGCAGCGACCAGTCCCCTCCCGCACATTCGCCAAAAACAACTTTACCCCGCTCCCACGGGAAATACAAGCACGGCGTCTGAAAAACGCCCTTACGGCGCGTACAGAATACGCCCGCACATCTGACAGGCGACCAGACTGTTGTTCCGGCGCACCACGTGCGAAACGGAAGGCGGCTGCGTCAGGTGACACCCGCCACAGGCGTTGCCTTCCAGCGCCACCACCGGCGGCCAGCGCCGATCAAGCAGTCGCATATACACACCGCTGAACGCCGGGGGCACCGCCTGATTCGCCGCCTGCCGCTCGTTCTGGGCCTGGGCAATCTCGGCCTGCACGGTCGCCAGACGGCCATTCAACTCCTGAATGTAACCGTCCACCACCGTCTTGTCTTCCTGGAGCTTCTTCTCGCACTCCCCCACGCGCGCACGCATCACAGCCAGCTGATCCAGCGCCGCCACCTGCCGCGCTTCACACGTCTCAATCTGCCCTTCGATCGTGGCAATCTCGAGGTTCATGGCGGCAAACTCTTTGTTCGTCCGCAGGTTGGCTTGCTGGCCACGCAGGGTCGTGATCTTCTCGCGACGGATCTTGATATCCAGTTCCGCCTCATCCACACGGGCGTGAGCCGCCTTCTGCGCCGCCTGCGCTTCCGTCAGCGCGGTTTGCGCGCCAACCAGACGCTTCTTCTCCTGTTCCTTACGAAGTGGAATGTCCCGCGCTTCCTGCTGCAGCATACGAATGCGCGCGTCAATCTCCTGGAGCACCAGCAACGGTTGAACAATACTCACACAACCTCCAGCCAAACGGCGTATGGTTACAAAGAACAGAGCGGGCAACACTATAGCCGCTTTCCGGCGCGACGTCAAACCGTCCGCCATGCAAAAAACGGCGCGCCGTTAGCCTAGGCCATCTGCCGAAAGCGCCCCACCGGCGGCAACGGGCCCACCAGTGGACGCGCGTAGGCCAGAAAGGCCTGCGTCACATCATTGCCCGCACGGTTAATGAAGGCCGCCGGCATATGCCGCGTCTCCCGGGCCACGCGGCGCAGCGGCACCACATCATAGCTTACCGCGTACCGTGTCCCCGGCTTGCGCCGGATCGCAATCGAACCACTGGTCACCTGACCACGCACGGCGACACG
>CAYSHQ010000050.1:0-9890 GCA_964430835.1 uncultured Lentisphaerales bacterium | reverse complement strand
GTGCCGTCGTAATCGTTCCACTGGTCGTAGTAGATGAACGTCATGCCGCCGTCGTAGTCGTTGCGGTCGAGCAGGAGGCCGAAGTTGCGGCGGTAGGTCTCCGGCTCCTCGATGCCGGATTGCGGATGGGCGTAGCAGAAGAGCCGGTGACCTACGCGGTGCCACTTCGCCGCCTCCTCACGGGTAGGGCGCCCGGCGCAGACCAGCAGATCCTGGAGATCGCCGACCAGAGCGAAGTTGTCACCGGAACAGCCCGCCACGAAGACCTCATCCCGCGTGCCCATCACCACGGTATTGGTCTCCGGGCGCAACTCCTTCACATACAACCGCTCGCCCGTGGCCACGCCGATCCCTTGTCGCTGTCCTACCGTATAATGCACGATCCCGCGATGGCGCCCCAGTTCCTGGCCGGCCGTATTAACAATCGGCCCCGGCCGATTATCGGCAGCTTCAAAGAGTGGCGCATAGCTGTCACTCTCGATAAAGTCCTGGCTCTCCTCGCGTTCCGCCACATCGCCAAATCCCGCCTCGCGCGCCAGCTGCACGACATCCTGCTTCACCTTCTCACCGAGCGGAAACCACACTTGCCGCAGCTGCTCCTGCGTCAGCCGGGCCAGGAAATACGATTGATCCTTGGCAAGGTCGCGCCCGCGCAACAGACGATAAGGCCCCTTGGCGCTTTCGCTCGTCGCCCGCGCATAATGCCCGGTGGCAAACCGGTCAAAGGCAATTCCCAGGCGGCGCGTTTCTTCCCACAACAAGCCAAACTTCATCCGCTGGTTACAAATCACACACGGGTTTGGCGTACGGCCGGCCCGATAGGCGGCCCGGAAGGGATCGAGCACACAGCGGTTATACGCCTCGGCCATCGGCACCGTGATATGCCGGATCCCCAGCCGTGCCGCCACCTCACGGGCCAAGGCCAGGTCCCGCGCCTCGCCCGGACCATAGCAGCCCGAGCGCCCCTCGTCCGGTAACGCCACCGACCCATCCCAAATCTGCATGGTCACGCCCACGACTTCGTAGCCTTGGCGCTGCGCCAACCAGGCCGTCACTGTGGAATCCACACCGCCGCTCATACCTACCGCCACCGTCATCGCCGCCCTCTTTCCTTTCTCCGCCCATCATGCCACCATCGTGCCGTAAGGGATCATTATATACAAATTCCAGCCGCTTGCCTGCAGCCAGATGACAAAAAATGAGGCGAGAATGCACTCGACACTCCACCGCTCGCCAGCAGATAATGCAAGTGACTGTTGGGTGCTGTTCTTCGCGCTACCAGACGCGACGGTTTGGGTCGCATAACAGGAGCCGATCATGGCCGATATCACCTTTGATTGCCCGGAATGTTCGCACAATCTGATCGTGGATGCCACCGCCGCCGGCCTGGTGGTGCCTTGTCCGGAATGTGCCACGCAAATCCGTGTCCCGTCACCGGCTACCGAGCCCCTCCTGCCAGCCGACAAAACCACAGATACAACAGATACAACGGAAACAACGGAAACAACGGAAAATACGGAAAATACGGAAAATGCGGAAACCAGCGAGCCCGCTGAGCCCGACGAAACCGACGAGCCCGTGGCTGCCCCGGAACTCACGGCTGCGGCACCGCTGACCTACCGGGTGTTGAGCCTACCGGTCAATGCTCGACCCGATGAAGAACCGCTCACCGCGGAAACCGTGGAGGCCTGCCTGAATTCCGTGGCGCAAGAAGGGTGGCAATTACGCGCCGCCACCACCATCCCCGTGCGCACGGTGCAGGGCACGCCACAACCAGAACTGCTGCTGATCCTGGAACGCGCCCCGTAACAAGCACCTACCACCACCGAACCATACATGGCTGACGAAATCATTCAACTCATACATGGCGGTGGTGGCGCGCTGGCGCGCTCCTTGATCCGCCACGAGATTGTGGCACGGCTGGGCAGCGGCACGGCGCTCGACCTGCCAGATGCGGCCTGCGTACCGCTGGCTGCCTCCCAGGCCTTGTTCACCACAGACAGCTATGTCGTCCAACCGCTCGAATTTCCCGGCGGCAACATCGGCAGCCTGGCCGTGCATGGCACTGTCAATGATCTCGCCGTCAGTGGCGGGCGCCCCCGCTGGTTGTCGCTGGGGTTGATTCTGGAGGAAGGGTTGCCACTGCCCCTGTTGTACCGCGTGTTGGATGCCATCCGGACGGCCGCAGACGACTGCGACGTGGCCATCGTGACCGGCGACACCAAAGTCGTCGCGCGCGGACAGTGCGATCAGCTTTACCTCAATACGGCCGGCGTCGGTGATCCCATCCCCGGCTTCCAGTTGCTTGCCGCCGCGATCCGTCCCGGTGACGCCGTGCTGGTGAGTGGCACGCTGGGCGATCATGGCATGGCGGTCCTTTCCGCCCGCACCGGAATTGCCCTGCAGCAGGGTCCGCGTAGCGACAGTGCGCCGGTTCACCGCTTGGTGGCCGCCGCCGCCCCCCTGGCTAAACACGTGCGTTTCATGCGTGACCCCACGCGTGGCGGCGTAGCCGCCGTGCTCAATGAACTGGTGGAAGATCAGACGGCCGGGGTCCTGCTACAAGAGACCGCGCTCCCCTTGGCTCCGGCCACACGCGCCGCCGCCGAAATGCTCGGCCTGGATCTCCTGGATGTTGCCTGCGAAGGGCGTGTCCTGCTGGTCTGCGCCGCAGCCGCCGCCCCAGCCATACTCCACGCCTGGCACCAACTTCCGGAAGGTCAACAGGCTGCTCAAATCGGCACTATCACCAGCCGCAGCGGCCAGGTGGTGCTCGCCACCCAAATGGGTGGCCATCGACTGGTGGATGTACCACAAGGGGAATTACTTCCCCGGATTTGCTAATCGATCCCATGCACGAACTCTCCCTGGCAACCGCCCTGGTCGACCAAGTACAAACCCTCTGCACACGCGAGCACGCCACGCGCGTCGTGTCCATTCGCTTGCGTCATGGGGCGCTTTCCGGCGTCAATCGCGAATCCTTCGCCTTTTCATTTCCCCTGGTGGCCGAAGGAACCTGCGCGGAGCACGCCCAGCTGATCTTCGATACAGTGCCCGCCGAACTGACCTGTGATGCCTGCGGGCAGCGCTCCCAACCCGGTGTTCGCTTTCTCACCTGCGCCCATTGTGGCGCCACCACAGTACGCATCACCGGCGGCCGCGAATTCACGCTGGTGAATGTGGAAGTAACTGCGGACGAGCCATCCTCCTGATTATTCTGCCCACGAACTTGCCAAAAAGGAAACGCTGCCATGTGTCAAAAGTGCGGTTGCAATCCCGATCATTCCCAGCACGCGCCGCTCCATCGTCACGCCGATGGCACCGTGCATGCGCATCACCAGGACGCGTCCGCGCACACCCATGGCGCTGCCACCCGCGTGATTCCGGTAGAAACCCGCGTTTTATCGCATAACGACGAAATCGCCGCCCGGAATCGCGCATGGCTCCAACAGCGCAATATTATCACCCTCAACCTGATTTCCTCGCCTGGCACCGGTAAGACCCTGCTGCTGGAAAAAACCGTAGCGTACCTGCAGACCAAGCTGGGTGTGGCCGTCATCACCGGCGACCAGCAAACGGATCATGACAAACGCCGCATTGCCGCCACAGGCGTCACGGTCGAACAAATTGAAACCCACGATGCCTGCCATCTGGATTCCTCCCAGATTGCCCGCGTGCTGCCGCTGGTGGTTAGCGCCAACACCCGCTTGCTCTTCATCGAAAACGTAGGCAACCTGGTTTGTCCGGCCGCCTTCGATCTGGGAGAAACGATCAAGGTTGCGCTCTTATCCACCACGGAGGGCGAAGATAAACCGGTTAAGTATCCTTCGCTCTTTAGTCATGCCGACGTGGTGATATTGACTAAAATGGATTTATGTCCTCATCTCACCTGGGATCTGGCTACCTGTCGCCGCTACATTCATGCGGTGCAACCGGCTGCGCGCATTTTTGAACTAAGCGCAAAGACCGGCGACGGGATGGCAGCTTGGTGCCACTATCTGCAGCACCTGGCTGACGCAATGGCACCTAAACAAGCCAATAAGTAAGGCGCAGCTACATTCCGCGCATCAGGTAGCAGCAGTAGCCAGAGGTGGCAGCACGCTCAGCGTCATTGACTGGTTGCCCGACTAGGATTTGAACCTAGACAAACAGATTCAGAATCTGTTGTGCTACCATTACACTATCGGGCAAGCATGGGTGCCAAACGAAAACAGGCGCGATAATAACAGCTTTCCAACGTCAATAACAAGCCGGAAACCTATCTCTAGGTTCGTGGTCTTTTATCCAATGCGCAACGGCATCAACACGTACAGGAAGGGAATCCCGCCGCACTTCACCAGCGCCGGACTGTGACCATCGTTCATTTCAAAGGTCACTTCATCGCTATCGATGTTGCGCAAGGGATCCATCACATATTCCGGATTAAACGTAACGGTGATTTCTTTGCCGACATATTTGATCGGCATGGTTTCGCGTGCTTCGCCGATATCCGGGGTGTTGGTCAAGACGGTCAACTGATTGGCGGAAAACGTCAGCCGCGTCGAATTGGACTTATCCGTGGTCACCAGGGAGACACGGCGCATTGCGGTCAGCAAGGCCTCCCGTTCCAGCACCACCCGCTCATCACAGCCCGGCGGAATCACCTGCCGATAGTTTGGATATACCCCATCGACCAACTTGCTGCTCATCATGATATGGCCGAATTCAAAAACCACCTGGTTTTTGTGGGCATAAATCTTCAAATCTCCCTCGTCTTTGAGAATATGCAGCAATTCATTGACCGCCTTGGACGGCAAAATCATTTCCTGTTCCGACTCGACAGGAAATTCCACTTCTTGTTCCACCAGCGCCAGCCGACGTCCATCCGTGGCCACCATGGTCAACTTGGCATCCTTAAACGCCATCAACACCCCATTCAACACGTGCCGTGTTTCATCCTGGGAAGCGGCATACGACGTTTTCCGCAGCATTTCCCGAAATGTCCCCTGATCCAAGCGATAGCAAAACTTGCCATCCGGTACCGGGACGGGCGGAAAATCCCGCATCGGCAAGCCAATGATTTTGAAAAAGGATGAACCGCAACGGACTTCCGCCACATCTTCATCCGACACATCGAAAGTAATTTTTCCTTCCGGCAGCTCCCGCACAATGCCGACCAACCGACGAATCGGCATGGTCGTACCACCGGTGGTTTCCGCTTCCGCTTCCACGCAGCACTTCACGGTGATATCCAGATCCGTCGTGGTTAGGTGCAGTTGGTTCCCCTCCACCTTGATCATGGCATTGGAGAGAATCTGCAGCGTGCTTTTGACGGAAACCACATTTTGCACAGTCTGCAAAGCTTCCAGCAGCTTCGAACGGATGATGGCGAACTTCATGGTGACGCACTCCCAATCTGATTTCGTTTAGCTGTCTATCTTATAATGGTATTTTAAGTTAAGTCAACAGAAGCACCACTAGAGAGGCATAAAAAGTATGCTCGTCTGCGGAACCTGTTGATAGAGAAGAAGATAATGAGTGTTTAACCCTGTTGTAAACCTGTTGATAAGGCGGGAATGTGTGAACAGGCAAGTAGCTGGCTGGGGTATGGGTGTTCATAAGCGATCACTTAGGCACAGGTTATGAAAAAGAATCACAAGGTAATCAACAGGGGTAGCAGAAGGGGTTATAAATGGAAGGAGATGGGATCCTGACCGAGTTTGCGGGCAATGACACGCATACTGTCACGCAATTTTTCATCCACATCCAGGCGGTCATGGATGATATTGCAGGCATGCACCACGGTGGCATGTGTTTTGCCGAAGGCATTGGCAATATCGGGCAGGGAGGCCTTGGTCAGGCGGCGGCAGAGATACATGGCAATCTGGCGGGGCTGTGCTACGGAACGAGGTCGTCGCTTACTGGACATGTCGGTGAGGCGTAAATCGTAATGTTCAGCGACTGCCCGCTGGATCTCATCAAAGCTCAAGTCCTTTTTATTTTCCTTATCCAGTAAGTCCTTCAATAAATAGCGGATCGATTCCAGGGTCAGCGGTTGACTATGCAGCGAGGTATAGGAGAGGGCGCGCAACAAGGCCCCTTCCAGGCTGCGGACGTTGGATTTGACATTTTCCGCGATGAAATTCAACAAGTCATCGGGCAAATGAACCTTGGCATGCGTCTGTTTATAGCGCAGGATGGCCAGACGCGTCTCAAAATCCGGTTTTTCGAGCTCGGTTACCAGGCCCCACTCAAAACGTGATACCAGGCGTTGTTCCAGCCCGGTAATTTCATTAGCCGGGCGATCACTGGTCATGATGATCTGCTTGCGGGCATCATACAGGGCATTAAAGGTGTGGAAAAATTCATCCTGGATGCGCTCTTTGCCAGCCAGGAAATGAATATCGTCCACCAATAAAACATCCACACTGCGGTACTTATTGCGGAAATCCGTGGTGGTTTGTCCGCGAATGGACTCGACAAACTCATTCAGCAGCGTTTCCGACGTCACATACGCCACGGAGGTGGCCGTGGAGGATTGCATGGCACGATGACCGACGGCATGCATCAAATGCGTTTTACCCAAGCCGGTCTGGCCGTAAATGAACAGGGGATTATAAGCTCGTCCCGGCGACTGGGCTACGGCCAAGGCGGCGGCATGGGCAAAACTGTTGGAGGGCCCCATCACAAACTCTTCAAACGTGAATTTAGGATTCAGTGTGACATTGAGGGACGGGCTTTTGGTGGGGCGCCGTGGGCGCGGCGGCGGGGGGGCCGGTGCCAAGGTTGGCGCGGGCACGGCGGCGGGGGGCACCGGTGCCTCACCCGCGGCCGTATGTACCTCAAAGCGCACATGCAACTGCTCTTTGGCGCCGGCGGCGCGCAGCGCGGTGACAATCACCTGCAGGTAGTTATCCTCGAGCCAGGTCTGATAAAAATCATTATCCACCCCCAGGATTAGGGAATCTCCGCGTATGGCCAGCGGATGAATAATGGCAATCCAGCGCGTGAAAACATCCGGATGCAGGACCGCCTTCAGATGATCGCAGGCCAACACCCATAACGCTTGTGCTTCCATGGAAAACATTCCTTGTGGCGCATCACAACCGCGGCACGGGGGTGATACGGCCCCGCTGGTCACGCGTACGGAACCCCGCCCAAGAGAGCGGGTGACCGCTGGGGACAATCGCACCAACCAACGGTTGGAACAAGGCAAAAGAGTTGTAAATGTTTGAACAGGTTATGAACAGCCCGCGACGGGTTAAAAAGGTCAAAATTATTCAACAAATCCGGTAAAACGCGGGGGCCATGAACAGGGCGTCCGCGCAGTGGGGGCGTCGTAGTTATGAACAGGGCAAAAGCGGCCTGACGCGCGCCAAAACAGGGGGTGTTGCGCTTTGCGACAGGAAAAATACGAGGCGTAATTATTTGTGTGGGAAGTAGTTACAACAACTGGTTGAAAAACTCCTTGGTTTCTCATAGAAATCGTCTATCCCTGACGACTGGGTCCCGGCGCCGTGCTCTTGCCCGACCGATCGGGGCGCCCTGGCCCGCGACTGCGCCCAGCTACGTAACGGCCTGCGGTGGAACCACGCCAAAGAAATGAACAGCACTTTCCAATTGCATGCGCGTGCTTGTTTTCGGTAGATTTACCCGCTTCCCTGCGCCAACGCACGAGGTGCCGCGCAGATTCATCACGAGAACACGCACGAGGAGAATACGATGGCGATGCCCACAAAGAATCAGAAGCTGCTGGCCTGGGTTGACGAAGTCGTCAAGCTTTGCGAGCCGGACAAGGTCTATTGGTGCGACGGGTCGCAGAAGGAATACGACACGCTCTGCCAGCAGATGGTGGCATCCGGCACGTTCACGGCCCTGAATCCGGCCAAGCGCCCGGGTTGCTATCTGGCGCGTTCGCATGCCTCAGATGTGGCCCGCGTGGAAGACCGCACCTACATCTGCACGCCGCGCCGCGAGGATGCCGGCCCGACCAACAACTGGCGTGAGCCCGAGGAGCTCAAGGCCGAGATGCGCGCCCTCTATAAGGGGTGCATGCAAGGCCGGACCCTCTACGTGATCCCGTTCTCCATGGGCCCGATCGGCTCGCCGGTGGCCAAGATCGGCGTGGAACTCTCCGATTCCGCCTACGTGGTGGTCAACATGCGCATTATGACGCGCATGGGCCAGGCCGCGCTGGACGCCCTGGGTGAGCACGGCGACTTCATCCCCTGTCTGCACTCGGTCGGCGCGCCGCTGGCCAAGGGGCAGAAGGATGTGGCGTGGCCCTGCGTGCCGGATCCGGCCAAGAAGTACATCGCGCACTTCCCGCAGGATGGCATGATCTGGTCGTTCGGCTCCGGCTACGGCGGCAACGCGCTCTTGGGCAAGAAGTGCCTGGCGCTGCGCATCGCCTCCTACCTCGCCCGTGCGGAAGGGTGGATGGCCGAGCACATGCTGATCCTCAAGCTCACGTCGCCCGAGCAGAAGGCCTACTATGTGGGCGCCGCCTTCCCGAGCGCCTGCGGCAAGACCAACCTCGCCATGATGCAGCCCACGCTGCCGGGCTGGAAGGTCGAATGCATCGGCGACGATATCAACTGGATGCGCATCGGCGACGATGGCCGCCTGTACGCGGTCAATCCGGAAAACGGCTTCTTCGGCGTGGCGCCCGGCACCAGCCGCAGCAGCAACCCCAACGCGATGGACTCCATCACGCGCAACACCATCTTCTCCAACGTCGCGCTGACGGATGATGGCGATGTCTGGTGGGAGGATATGGGCGTGCCTGCGCCGGCGCATGCCATTGACTGGAAGGGCGAGGAGTGGACCCCGGCCAAGAAGGATGCGGATGGCAAGACCGCCAAGGCGGCGCACCCGAATGCCCGCTTCACGGCGCCGGCTTCGCAGTGCCCGGTGATCGCCGACGAGTGGGAGAACCCCGCCGGCGTGCCGATCGATGCCTTCCTCTTCGGCGGGCGCCGCCCGAGCACGATTCCGCTGGTCAACCAGGCCTATAGCTGGAACCACGGCGTCTTCATGGGTGCGGCCGCTGGTTCGGAGACGACCGCCGCGGCGCTGGGTCAGGCCGGCGTGCTGCGTCGCGATCCGTTCGCCATGCTGCCGTTCTGTGGCTACCACATGGGCGACTACTTCCTGCACTGGCTGAGCTTTGGTCTGCGGACCAACCCGGCCAAGCTGCCGAAAGTTTTCTTCGTCAACTGGTTCCGCAAGACGGCCGAAGGCAAGTGGCTCTGGCCGGGCTACGGCGAGAACAGCCGCGTGCTGCGCTGGGTCTGCGAGCGGATCGAGGGTAAGGGCCAGGCCGTCGAAACCCCGATCGGCATCCTCCCCACGGCCGACGCCATTGACGTGGCCGGCACCGGCGTCACGACGGCGGACATGCAGGAGCTGCTGCGCGTGGACGTGGAAGGGTGGAAGAAGGAACTCGCCAGCATTGAGGAGTCGTACAAGCCGTACGGCGCCCGCCTCCCTTATGCCCTGCGCGCGGAAGTCGAAGCGCTCAAGGCCCGGTTGGCCAAGGCCTAAGATTTCCCGCTAGGGAAAAGCGAGGGCTAGTGGAGCGCCGGCGGGCAACCGCCGGCGCTCTCTGCTTTTGTAGTGGCCGACATGGTCTTTTCCTGAAGACCTAGTTCTGCGGACTCCCAGCCAGGCGGAATCTAGCCACAAAAAGCTCAAAAACCACAAAAGAAGCTGTTATTTGTGGTTTATGCGCCTTCTGTGGCAAAGTTCTACTCAGGAATCAGAATATGAGTCCCAGCAAAGACTTTCGTCGGTTTTGTTGTCCACAGATTACACAGATTACACAGATTGAGAGTTTTGGCGTGTGACACCACAGCGCACAACATCCCAATCTGCGTAATCTGTGAAATCTGTGGACAAAAGCATGCTCA
>CAYSHQ010000049.1:0-9903 GCA_964430835.1 uncultured Lentisphaerales bacterium | reverse complement strand
ATTGCTGATTGAAGATTGCGGATTACTGATTGAGGATTGCTGATTGAAGATTGCGGATTACTGATTGAAGATTGCTGATTGAAGATTGCGGATTGCTGATTGAAGATAGCTGACCTGTAATTTCAGCAATCAGCAATCAGCAATTAGCAATTAGCAATACCTGCCGCCTTACGTGCCAGTTCCAAGTCCAGGTGGCACTGGTGATGGTCGGCGTCCTCGCGGGGCTTGTAGGCGCGGAGGCGTTTCATCATGTTGTCGAAGTCAACCTGATGGCCGTCAAATTCTGGCCCATCCACGCAGACGAACTTGGTTTTGCCGCCGACGGTGACGCGGCAGCCGCCGCACATGCCGGTGCCATCCACCATGATGGTATTGAGCGACACCAAGGTATGTACGCCAAAGGGGCGGGTGGTCTCGGCGCAGAACTTCATCATGATCGGCGGACCGATGGCCACGACGCAGTCCGGTTTGGGAGCGCGCTCGCACAACTCTTTGAGCGGTTGGGTGACCAACCCTTTGCGTCCGTGGGAACCGTCGTCGGTCACGAGGATCAACTCATCGGCGATCCGCCGCATCTCGTCTTCCATAATCAGCAGTTCGCGGTTGCGAGCACCCATGATGATGATGACCTGGTTGCCGGCGGCCTTCATGGCTTGCGCAATCGGGTGCATGGGGGCCACGCCGATCCCGCCGCCGACGCAGACGACGGTGCCGAACTTTTCGATATGCGTGGGTTGGCCCAGCGGTCCCAGAATGGCGGCGACCGCATCGCCGACCTGCTTATCCGCCAGCAGATGTGTGGTGCGCCCCACGCTTTGGAAGATCAGGGTGATGGTGCCGGCGACCGGGTCGGCATCGGCGATGGTGAGCGGCACGCGCTCGCCCCAGTCCAGGTCGACCTGGACGATGACAAATTGGCCCGCTTTGCGTTCGCGTGCGATCAGCGGAGCTTCGATTTCCATGCGGAAAACTTCCGCAGAGAGCTGGGTGCGCGTGATGATTCGATTCATGGCGCCGCAGTTTCGGAGGTTTGGCGGCGGCTGTCAAGCTCCGGTGGCGGGGAAAATTACGGTTGCCAGCCAAGGCTGTGGTGCGCATACTCTTCTTCTGCCTATGCAAGACCTGCCAAAGAAAGCCGTGATCCTTGCCGCCGGGCTGGGGACGCGGCTGCGCCCCTTGACTTGGATGCAGCCGAAGCCGCTGGTGCCTCTCTGGGGGCAGCCGCTGATCATTCGGCTGGTGACCATGCTGGAAAGCTGGGGGGTGCGCGAGATCCTCGTGAACCTCCACTGGCGTCCGGAGCAGATCCGCGCCTGCCTGGAAGCGTACACCGGGCCGGCCCGTTTTGCGTTCTTCCAGGAGCAGGAGATCCTGGGTACCGGGGGGGCGTTGCGCGCCATGCGCGCTGCGCTGCAGGACGCCCCTTTTTGGATTGTGAATGCGGACATCGTGGCAAGTGTCGAGCCGACGCAGTTCCAGGCCGCCTTGCAACGCCATGACCGGCATGTGGCGGCCGCCTGGCTGGAGCCGCGCAAGGGGCCGCGTACCGTAGAGACGGTGCGGAATCAACGCATCACCACCTACCACTCCGCGCACCCCGGGACGCTGGGCACAGCCACGTTCTGCGGTCTGCAACTGGTGTCACCGCGTATCTTTGAGTTTCTGCCCGCGCAGCCGGTCTGCAGTTTGATCGATGTATATGAGACGGCGGCGGCGGCGGGTTGGTCCGTGGCAGGTGTACGCGCCTCCCGGAGCTATTGGGAGGATGCCGGTACGGTTCCTTCTTACCTGCGCATGCATGCGGAAGTGCGTCGCCGCGCCCGGTGCGGGCAGGCCGGTGGCGAACTTTACGATCCGGCACGTGATGCGCAGGGCGGAATCCGGGCGGGCGGGTTCTTGTCGCTGGCGCCCCCGGTGGCGACCGCACCTGCCGCACCCCCACCTGCCACGCCGGTGGGTGCCCGGCGCAGCGTGATCTGGGACGGCGCCCGGATCGCCCCGCGCGCGCGCCTGCAGGATGTCGTGGTGGCCGGTGGGACGGTCGTGGCAGGGGCGTGGCATGATACGGCCCTGATCCCGGCGTCTGCCGCGCCGGATCCAGCCCTTACCGAAACCTTGCAACGGCTCGGGTGGCCGCTGGCGGAGACGGCCTTGTCGTTCCTGGGCGAGCGCGGTTCGAACCGCAGTTTCTGGCGGGCTGGTTACGGCACGCAACGCGCCATGCTGGTGCGCTATAGCTTGGAACGTCCGGAGAACGGGCGCTATGCCGGCCATGCGCACCTGCTGGCAGCCGCCGGCGTGCCGGTGCCACACGTTTTGCTGGACTGGCCGGAAGCCCGCGTCCTGGCGCTGGAGGATTGGGGGAATACCGACTTAATGCGCCTGATGCAGCGGCGTGGCGCTCAGCCGGAGGCTCTGTACGAGCCAGCGCTGGCCGCAGCGGCTCGGCTGCATACCGTAGCCACGGCCGAGGCTTTTCGTAGCGCCCTGCCCATGGAACCCGCGTTCGACGAGCCCCTGTATCACTGGGAACATGACCTCTTTCGCAACCATCTGCTGGTAAAACGCTACGGCATGGATGGGCTCCCCGCCGGTGTGGCGGAGGAGTTGACCTGCGCCGCCCAGATGCTCACCGGAGCGTTGAAGTCGCTCGGCTGGATGACGATGCTCGGAGCGCCGCTCGTGGTGGTGCATCGCGATTTCCAGTCCAGCAACGTCCTTTGTCGGCGCGGGCGCGTGGCCTTGATTGACTTTCAAGGGATGCGTCCAGGCGCTGCCGCCTATGATCTAGCCTCGCTGCTCTGCGATCCGTATGTCTCGTTGCCGCCGCCGGTGCGTACGCGCCTGCTGGCGCGCTATGCCGCACTCTGTCCGGAACAGGGCGCTTCGGTGCAGGCACTCTTCGCATGGGCAGCGGTGCAGCGGCTGGTCCAGGCGCTCGGCGCCTTTGGTCGCCTGTCGCAACTCGGCCATCGGCAGTTTGCGCGGTATCTGGTGCCGGCCGCAACCACGCTCGAGGAGATGGCCGTGACATGCGGGCTGACGGCGCTCGCCAGACTGGCACGCGAAATCCGGAAGAATGAGGGGTATTCATGATTATGGCCAAACCGGCGGATTGCATGACGCTCGCCTACTCGCCGCGTGCACGGATCCAGTTCGTACTGGTGGATGTGACGGATGCGGCGCGTGGGCTGGAGGCGAGCCATCTGAACGGCCCCACGGCCAGTCTGGTGTTGGCAGAGGCCCTGGCGGGCGTGGCGCTGCTGGGCGCGGATCTGACGCGCCCCCAAGAGGCGGTCACGCTGCGTATGCGTGTCTCCGGCCCGGTACAGGGCGTGCTGGTGGAGATGGCTCAGGATGGCAGCTTGCGCGGCTATACCAACCGCAAGGTGATCAACGAACTCGACGGGTGCGAGGAGCTGGAGAGCGAGGACGCTTTTGGCGATCATGCCGACGTGCAGATCATCCGCTCCGTGCCCGGACACATTCTGACGCACGCCTGCCTGGAGACGCATCCGGCCTCCGTGCGTTGCGCGGTACAGCAGTTCTTTGAGCAATCGCTGCAGCGTCGCGTGGCGGCCCAGTTGGTGGCCATCGCCTACGGCGGACGGCTGGATCTCGCGCGCGGTTTGCTGGCGCTGGGGATGCCCGACACGGACCAGGCGGAGCTCGAACGACTCTTTGCGCTGTTCCAAGATGACACCGTGGCCCAGGAACTGGAAGCCTGCGGCACCCTGGCGGAGCTGGGCGAGACGTTGGACTTTGCCGATCTCCAGTTCGAACCCGTGCGGCCGCTGCGCTTTGCCTGCCGCTGCTCGCAAGCCCGCGTAGAGGGGATGCTGGAAGGGCTTGGCCCGGAGGAACTGATCGCCATGGCCCAGAAGCCTGCTTCTATCTATTGCCACATGTGCGGCAAGGGGTATGAGGTGCCGGTCGCGACCTTGACGAAATTCATCGAGAAGAAGCGCAAATAAGCGGTTCATGGAAGGTGGTGGGTTCATGCATGCACGATTGGCACCTCTGTTTGCACGCCGCAGCGTGCGCCGCTATGCCGGCACACCGGTCACGGATGCCGAAATCCGTGATCTGCTGGAGGCCGCCATGGCCGCCCCTTCGGCCGTGGCCAAGGATCCGTGGGAATTTGTGGTGGTGCGCGGTCAGCCGGCCTTGGCGCAGCTGGCCGACGTACTCCCCAACGGGCAGATGCTGCGCGAGGCCGATGCGGCCATCGTGGTCTGTGGCAACCCGGCCCGCGCACACCGCAACCTCGAGTCCTACCTGCTCCAGGATTGCTCTGCGGCCATTGAAAATCTCTTGCTGGCCGCCACGCTCTTAGGGCTCGGCGCTTGTTGGCTCGGCGTGCACCCCAATGCTGAGCGCATGGATCCCATCCGGCAGCAGTTCGGCATCCCCGCCGCCATCCTCCCGATCGCGGCCATTGCCTTGGGCCGCCCCGCCGAGTTTCCCGCCCCGCGCACGCGCTACCGCGCCGAGGCTGTCCATCAGGGACAGTGGTGCCAAGGAAATTGATGAAAATCATCTGTGACAACAATATGCCGTACGCGGCAGAGGCCTTCGGGACGCTTGGCGAGGTGACGTTGCGCGAGGGGCGCGCCATCACGGCGGCGGATCTGCAGGATGTGGAGCTGCTGATTACGCGCTCGACCACCAAGGTCACGCGTGAACTCCTCGCGGGGAGCCGTCTGCGCTTCTATGGCTCCGGTGTCATCGGCACGGATCATATCGACATTCCCTATCTGGCGCAGGCCGGGATCCCGTGGAGCGCCGCGCCCGGTTGTAATGCCGAGAGTGTCTCCAACTATCTGACCGCCGCGCTCCTCTGGCTGGGCGGCCAGCATGGCTTTCGGCTGGCAGGGAAAACGCTGGGCGTGATCGGGGTCGGGAATGTCGGGCGCAAGGTTTGTGCCAAGGCCGAGGCCTTGGGGATGCAGGTGCTGGCCTGCGATCCGCCGCGACAGCGCGATGCGGCGGATGCCGCGGCCCGCAGCTTTGTCGGGCTAGACCAGATCCTGGCGGAGGCGGATGTGATCACCTGCCACGTACCGCTGACGCGCGCGGGTGTGGACCGCACTTATCATCTGCTGGATCGGGCTGCTTTTGCGCGCATGCGCCCGGGGGTGATCCTGGTCAATGCCGCACGTGGGGAAGTGCTCGACACGGATGCGTTGCTGGCAGAACTGGGGGGGCGCGTCGCGCATGCCGTGATCGATACATGGGAGGGGGAGCCAAACTACCGCCCCGACCTGCTGGCGCGCGTGGAGATTGCCACGCCGCATATTGCCGGCCACTCCTACGAGGGGAAGGTCAATGGTACCTTGCAGGTTTACGAACGCGCCTGCCAGGTGCTGGGTGTGGCCCCGACGTTCCGGCCACAACTCCCGGCGCCGCCGGTGCCGGTCTGGCGGGGTGATGCAACGGGGCGGGTAGATGAGGAGCTGCTGCGCGAAGCCGTGCTGGCCGTCTACGATATTCTCGGCGACGATCAGCGCCTTCGCACGAGTTGCGTGGCGGACGTGACCGCCCGCGCCAAAGCTTTTGATCGGCAACGTAAGGACTACCCGATGCGGCGAGAGTTCTCGGCCACCACCGTCCACCTGGCCCACGCCTCTGCGGCCTTGCAGCAGAAGTTCCGGCAGCTCGGGTTTGTGGTCTCTGCCGATCTGGAAAATCAAGCGCATCCGCCACGCTATGAGTCTGTCTGATCGCCCCTACATGCGCGAAGATCCGCCTGCAGCGCGGCGCATCGAAGCGCGGCCCTCGCTTTGGGCACGGCTACGCTTTGCCCTCTGGCTCTTCTGGCGCGGCTGTGGCCGTGGGTGGCGCCGGTCCGGCCGCTGAGGGGGGCGGTGTGCGCGCGCCTGCGTAATGCCGTATGCGATATTCGTCAATCCGCACCCCGCAATTTCCCGTCTTGCGTTAGACGGTACCCGTGTGGCATTATATGCCAATACTAAATTGTGTTTGCGCACAGTACAGGTAGGGTGTGCACCTGATTCTGTGCGGTCATGGGGTGGGGCGTTTCGTGCAGATGGGGGGGCATGGGTCCATGGGTGGAAAGTCTTTTGCCATTGCGGTCGAGGCGGCGCGCGCGCTACTGGCCGGTGGTCTGTTTATGTATCTTTTGGTGTCCTGCCGTCGCGGTAGGCTGCACGGCTTGCCGGGCGCAAATGCGGTCGTGGTCGGAGCGGGGTTGCTCTTCTTCGCGATGGCGCTGGACGTTACGGAATGCTTCCCCGCATGGCGTCGTTTCGTGGTGTTCGGGGTGACAGGGACGGAGTTTGCGCTTGAGAAGCTTGTCGGCTATTTGCCGGGTATGGGTTTTTTGCTGCTGGGTTTCTGGCGCATGATACCGGCCGTGCAGGGGGTGCAGGAAGCGCAGGAGCGGGAACGCCTGGCTCTGGATTCCAGCGGGGTTGGGGTGCTGGTCACGGATCCCCGGGGCGAGGTTGTTCGCATGAACCAAGTAGCCGAGGCGCTCACCGGGTGGTCGCTGCCAGAGGGGGCCGGGCGTCCGGTAGAAGAAGTGTTTGCCTGGACACCGGAGGGCGAAGCGCCTGTTAACCCGGTGCGGCAAGTGCTGGCTGGCGGGACGCGGGCACGCCCGGTACGGCCGGGTACACTCGTCAGTAGAAGCGGCTGCCGCTACCGGGTGGCTGATTCGGTCGCCGTGCTGCCTGCACGGAACGGTGCCATGGCCGGGGTTGTACTGGTCTTTCGGGATGTGACAACGGAGTGCGTGTCCCGTGAAGCCTTGCTGGCGCGCGAGGAGCAATGCCGCCACCTGGAAGAGACCGTGGCCTGTCTGCGTATGGAGAACAGCCAGCAGCACGCGCAGAAGATGGATGCGATGGGGCGGTTGGCCGGCGGGATTGCTCACGATCTCAACAATCAATTGGGCGGGATTATGGGGGCTGCGGAGTTGCTGGATCTGGAGTTGACGGACCCTGAGCCGCGGCTCTATCTCGGCCAGATGCAGCAGGCCGCCAGCCGTGCGTCGGAGTTGACACAACAACTGCTGGCTTTTGCCCGCCGTGGCATTGTACGTGCGGCAAATGTGGATGTGCATGCGCTGATCGTGGAGGTGGTGACCGCGCTGGAGCGGGGGATGGATCAGCGGATTGTGGTGACGCGTCGCCTGCTTGCTAAGCCGCATCATGTTTCGGGCGACGCTGCGCTGTTGCAGAAGATGCTCCTGGGGCTGGGTCGGAATGCGCGCGATGCCATGCCGGAGGGCGGCGAACTGCTGTTTGCCACAGATGTGGAGGAGATACCGGATGGGCAAGCCGAGCTGAAACCGGGGCGCTATCTCAGGATCAGTGTCTCCGATACGGGCATGGGGTTGAGCGACGAGGCCCGGAGCCGGTTCTTCGAGCCCTTCTTTCCGATCAGACCAAACGGGAAGGGGGCCGGATTGGTCCTGGCTGCGGTGTATGGGACGGTGAAGAGTCATCAGGGGGATGTCCGGGTGGAAAGCAAGCCGGGGCACGGCACGGTCTTGCAGCTGTACCTGCCGGTGATTGAGGCCGTCGCCGCCGTCGATGTCGTACGCTCGCCGGATGTGGCGGTTTTCGGGCGCGGGCGCGTATTGCTGGTGGATGATGAGGTCATCATCCGGGGGGTGGGCGAACAGTTGCTGCAAAGCCTGGGGTATGAGGTGGTCACGGCCGCGGATGGCGAAGCGGCCGTGGCGTACTACCAACAACACTGGCGGCAGGTGGACTTGATCCTGTTGGATATGATTATGCCGAAGCTCGGTGGTCGGGAAACCTTTCGTGCCCTGAAAGCGATCAACCCGGGGTTGCGCGTAATCCTGGCATCAGGGTACAGCATGGACAACGAGGCGCAGTCTGTGCTGGATGAGGGGGCGCTGGGGTTTATCCAGAAACCGTTACGTCGGGTCGAATTGTCACAACGCTTGGCTGCGGCCCTGCCGCGACAGGAGCTGCACGCATGATGGATCCTCTTGCTATACAGGTGGGCGTGGTACAGGTGAACACGGGGCTGGTGACGGCCTTGACCTGCCTTCTGGCGGCCGCCGTGTTGTTGCGCGCCCGAAAGCTAGGCGACACGGAGGTGCGACTGTTCCGGCGGATCGGACTGGCGCGCCGTAAGCAGGGGGCAGGCCTCTTACGAAGAAAGAACGCGGAACTGGCCGCCTTGCATACGTTCGGTAATACGGTGAATGCCTCGCTCTCGTTGTCACAGACGAGTGCCGCCGCCTTGACCGGCATGATGCAGGCGGTCCCTTGTGACCTGACCTTTCTCTTCCTGTGCCATGGGGAGCGGCTGGTGTTGTCGGGTGTCTTGCCGGAGGGGGCCGGCCGGATGCGCCTGGGTCTGATGCCGGATCATCGCGTGGGCGCGTGCTTGTGCGGCTTGGCCGTCGATGGAAAACAGGCGCTCTATGCCACGAATATCCACAAGGATTGCCGGTGCACGGGGGCCGAGTGCAGACAGGCCGGACTGCGTTCGGTGGCCGTGCTCCCCTTGTGCCGGGGGGATGAGGTGCTCGGTGTGATCGGCCTGGCAACCGATGCGGAACATGATTTCGAGCAGCAGGGGGAGTTCCTCGCCACCTTGGCCAGTCAGGTCGCGATCGCCATCGCCAATGCCCGCCTGTACGAGGCAACCCAGCGCGAACTGGCCGAGCGCAGGCGCACCGAGGAGTCCCTGGCGGAAAGTAACCGGCAATACCAGCAATTGGTGGACAACGCCCGCGATGGGATCTTCACGCTGGCCAACGACGGACGCTTTCTCTTTGTGAATGCGGAGTTCTGTCTGATGCTTGGGTACAGCCGCGACGAATTGCTGCACCTTTCCATCGCCGATACCTATACCGATGCCGCCCGCGAGGATGGGTTGCTGCGCATGACGCACCTGGGGTGCGGGAAATCGTTGCGCCTCGAGCGGCCGATGCGACGCAAGGACGGCAGTAGCGTCATGGTCGAAAGCCATACCTGGCGGGCCGATGAGGGGAGCATCAAGGCGATCGTCCGCGACATCACTGAACGCCAGCGGGCGGGGAATGAGCGTGCGATGCTCGAGATGACGCTGCGGCAGCGGGAGAAGATGGATGCCGTGGGGCAGTTGGCCGGGGGGATTGCGCATGATTTCAATAATCAACTCGGCGGGATTATGGGCGCGGCCGAATTACTGGGCCTGGAGGTGACGGGGGCGCGACCGCGCCAGCATCTGAACCAGATCCTGCAGGCCACCGGACGCGCCGCAGATCTGACGCAGCAGTTGCTCGCGTTTGCCCGCAAGGGGAAGATTCTGAATGTAGAGGTCGATATGCATGGCGTGATCGGCGAAGTCATGGCGCTGCTGGACCGGAGTATTGATAAACGCATCAGCGTACAGGGTGAGCTGCAAGCCGCACGGTGCCTGATTCTCGGCGACCCTTCGCAGCTGCAGAGCGCGTTGTTGAATCTCGCCCTGAACGCGCGCGACGCCATGCCGTCGGGCGGCACCCTCACCTTTACCACGTCGCTGGAGGAACGCGTGCCGGATCCAGCACACCCGGAGATCCGCCCGGGGTGGCACCTGAAGGTCAGCGTCCGCGATACCGGCACGGGGATGGGCGCGGAAACACAGAAACGGCTGTTCGAACCCTTCTTCACCACCAAGGATGTAGGCAAGGGGACGGGGCTCGGGTTGGCCGCCGTCTATGGGACGATCAAGAGCCATCAGGGCGCGATTGCCGTGGAGAGCCAACCGGGAGAAGGGTCAACGTTTCATCTCTTCCTGCCGTTGATCGCCGCCACGCGCCTGCCGCAGCAACGCCAGCCGGCGCCGGAGGCCGCTGTGCCGGGGCGCGGCCGCGTGCTGCTGGTCGATGACGAGAGCATTGTCCGGGGGGTGGGGGAGCAAATGCTGCGGAGC
>CAYSHQ010000048.1:0-10043 GCA_964430835.1 uncultured Lentisphaerales bacterium | reverse complement strand
CGGACCGCGCCCACCGCATCGGGCAGAAGCGCACGGTCTACAGCATCAAGCTCATCGCCGAGCACACCATCGAAGAGAAGGTGTTGGCCCTACAACGCCGCAAGCAGGCCATTATCAACGCCACGGTCTCCGGCGGCGACGAGGCCATCCTGAAATCCCTGCGCTGGGACGACGTGCGCGAACTGCTGGGGATGACGTGACGTGGTGCTTGAATGGTCTGCACGCGGCGCGCTGGTTGCGACCCGGCGCGACTACGCGCGTTGCAGGAACTTGCCGGTGCGGGTATCCACGCGGATCACCTCGCCCGAGGTCAGGTATTCGGGCACCTGCACGACCAGTCCGGTCTGCAGTTTCGCCGGCTTGGAGCGTCCGGTCGCACTCGACAACCTTCAGAGCCACGCTGGAGGGCATTTCAATGGTCAGGATGCGGCCATCCGCCACCAGCGCCACGATCCCGTCCATATCCTCTGCCAGGTAGGCGACCTGATCCGTGATCTCGTCGCGGTGCATCACAAACTGCGAGAAGTCCTCGGCGTCCATGAACGTGTACTCATCCTGCTTGGCAAAGAGGAACTGTACATCGCGCTTCTCGAAGGCGATCTCGGTAAACGGATCATCGCCTTTGCAGGTCATATCCATCTTGTTCTTAGTAACCAGGTTACGGAAGCGGAAGCGATAGAGCGTGGAGGCTCCGCGCGCGCTGGGGGTGGAGACCTTCAGGTCCTCAAGCAGATGCGGCACACCCTGCATGCCGACGAGATCATTCCGTTTCAAATCACAAGCTTTAATCATAAACCCCTCTTCTGCGGCGCGTCCGTCGCGCCCGGTTTTTGCAACGAAACGGGCATTTTTTCATCCCCCGGCAGTCGGCGCAACCCTTTTCGCACCGAAAAAAACGCGCTTGCACCTACCCCCTGCCCCTGCGTATATTGCATGTGTTTTGAAATTTGTCCGTATACGCACGGCCCCACAGGCGGTCGCGCGTGTACGGTACGAAACAATAAATAACCGAGAAAGGCAACGCAGTATGTCGGTCAAAACCATGATTTTTGTTGATGGCGCGTGGTTATATCACGGACGCCAGGCGCTATTCGAAGCCCTCAACGAGCAGGAAGGGTTCGAGATTGACTATAAGCGCATTCCGGAACTCATTGCGCATGACATCGCCGAGTGGCTAGGTACGGACGTAGATATTGTACGCACCTGTTACTTCGGCACGGTCCCCGCCAACCGCCCTGGCTACAACCCGGCCAAGCAGCGGGCATTCTACGACTTTCTGTCGATGCAGTGCGCCTACGACACCGAGATTGTGGAAAATGACCCGCGCCGCGATCCGCAACCGCGCACCGACGACAAATCCGTGCATGTCGCGCTCGCCAGCGCCATGATGCAGTATGCGGCCATGCCGGGCGCCTTTGACGTGGCCGCGCTGGTCGGCGGTGACGCGGACTACATCCCCCTGCTGCGGCGCGTGCGCAACTTCGGCAAGCGCGTGCAACTCGTGGCCATGAACAACCTGGGCGGGCGCTTTACCACCAGTGCCGCACTGCTGACCACCCCCGGCATCCAGGACCTGCCGCCCATCTTCATCGACGAACACGCCAAGGACATCCGTCTGGTCCGCGAGGAACAGCGGCGCCCCTGTAAGAACTGCGGCAAGGAAGAAGCCACCACCTGGGCCGGACCGGAGTTCTTCTGCTCCGACTGCCGCGGCACGCACCGTAAGCAGATGCGCGCCTGCGACACCTGTGGCCGCGAGGAAGAGACCGCCTGGGACAAGCCCTATTTCTACTGCTCTGAATGCCGGCGTGAACACCGTCAGGAAGTCCGTCCTAGCTGACGGCATCCATGTTCCTACCTGCCACACAAGCGGAGATGCAGGCGCGCGGCTGGCGGGAACTGGATATCATCCTGGTCACCGGCGACGCCTACCTGGACACCCCTTTTACGGGGGTGTCCTTGGTGGGGCGGACGCTGGAGAGCGCCGGGTTCCGCGTCGGCGTGATTGCGCAGCCGGATGTACAGGGCACCAGTGACATCTCCCGGCTGGGCGCGCCGCGGCTCTTTTGGGGGGTGACCGCCGGCTGTGTGGATTCGATGGTGGCCAACTATACGGCCACGGGGCGCAAGCGGCATGAAGACGACTTCACGCCCGGCGGCCAGAATACCCGTCGGCCGGACCGGGCCAGCATCGTCTACGCCAACCTGATCCGACGCGCCTTCCGCCCCTGTGCGCCCATTGTACTCGGCGGGATCGAAGCGAGCCTGCGGCGCATTGCGCACTACGACTTCTGGTCCAACCGCATCCGGCAATCCATCCTGCTCGATGCCAAGGCGGACCTGCTGGTTTACTGCATGGCCGAACAGACCGTGCTGGAACTTGCCCGCCGACTGCGCGATGGGCGCGACTGGCGTGACCTGCGCGGCATCTGCTTCGCGGCGCCGCAACCGCCTGCGGATGCGGTGCTCCTCCCCTCCTATGCTGCGGTGAGCGCCCCACCCTCACCCGCCACCAGTGAAGCCTTCCTGGAGATGTTCCGGCTCTTCGCCGTCAACCAGGACCCGGTGACGGCGCGTCCGCTGGCGCAGCCACACGATTTGCGCTGGGTGGTACAGCAACCCCCGGCAGCACCGGCCACGCCGGACGAACTGGACCAGTTCTATCGCCTCCCCTTTGAGCGCGATGCGCATCCGCTGGATGCCGCGCGCGGGGCCGTGCGGGCGCTGGAGACCATTCGCTTTGCGATTACCACGCATCGCGGCTGTTTCGGCGAGTGTACGTTCTGCGCCATTGCCATGCACCAGGGGCGGCGGGTGGTCTCGCGCAGCGCGGCGGCGATCCTGGCCGAAGCCGAACAGCTGACGCACCACCCGAAATTCCGGGGGATCCTGACGGACATCGGCGGCCCCACCGCCAACATGTATGGCATGGCGTGCCCGCGCATGGCCACCCGCGGCACCTGTCCGAACCGCCACTGCCTCTTCCCGGAGGTTTGTCCCAACCTGAAGGTGAACCACCACCCCCAGACGGAGCTCCTGCGGCGACTGCGCCAGCTCCCGGGGATCCGCAAGGCCTTTGTCGCCTCAGGCCTGCGGCATGATCTGGTCCTGGCCGACACGACCCACGGCCCGGGGTACCTGGACGAACTGGTGGCACACCATGTTTCCGGGCAGCTCAAACTCGCGCCCGAGCATAGTGCCGATGGCGTCTTGCGGCTCATGCGCAAGCCGGGCGTGGCGAAGTTGCTGGCCTTCTGCGCACAATTCGAGCAGGCCAACACGCGCCACCAGCGCCGACAGTTCCTCACCTACTACTTCGTGGCCGCGCATCCGGGGTGTACGGACGAGGACATGCGGCAGTTACGACAGTTCACCCTGCGCCAGCTGAAACTGGCCCCCGAGCAAGTGCAGGTCTTCACGCCAACCCCCTCCACCTGGGCCACGGCCATGTACTGGACCGAGCGTGATCCTGCCACGGGCAAACCCATCTTTGTCGAAAAAGGTGGGCGTGGCCGACAAGCCCAGAAAGAGATCCTCATGGATTCTCGTCCAGCACCCGGGCCAGTGCCGGACCGGCCGGGGCGGGCAGGGTTTGCAGCAAAGTCCGGGCGCGATCATCGGCGTGCGCCCGGCAGGCCCAGATCGCCTTGAGCAGAGTAGCACCGGCATTAGTGCCGTCATCCACAATCCGCAGCCGACGCAACCGCTCAACCAGATTCAGATCATCCAGCGAAAAACTCCGTGCCACGCCGTTGACCGGTGCCAGCCAGACCATTCCATCCCTAATCTCACTCACGACCCCTTTGACCGCCCCCTGCATCAACGCCACCGAAATCTCCTTCCCCTTCTCGGCGCCGAAGGTTAGCAAGGCCGCCTTTTCCATATCCCGCGCCTGGTTCAACAACTTCAGCAGCGCGACAAACTCGACTTTTTCGCCACGTTCCTGTCGGGCCGTCAGCTCCGACGCCTGCTGCAGCGCCTGCGCCAACGATGCGGCCTGCAACACGCCGCGCGCCAACTGCGCGACCGCCTCCGCCTCCGAAACCACCGCCGGTCGGAGGGGCTGAGGCGACGCAACCGTCGGCACAGGCGGTGGCGTCTCTTTCGCCTTCGGTGGCACGGTCGTAGCGGCCGCCATGCCGCTGAGCAGCTTCGCATGTTCCTGGCGCCACGCAAGCGTTTCGGCCGCATACGCGCCCTGATACCGCTCCAACAACTGCAGCGCCTCGTTCATCCGGCCCCGTCGCACCAGATCACGCGCCTGCTGCGCCAGCGCCCCGCAAACCTCCTGCAAGGCCGCATCGCGCTGGCTGCGCAAGCCATCACGCAGGGTCATGGCTTGTTGGGCATAGCCGGATTGCGGCGCCTGTTGCAGCGCGGTTTCCAGCCGCGCCAGGCCACCGCGCCAATCACCGGGGTTGGCATTCACATAGGCAATCGCCTCCTGACAGCACGCGTCCTCCGCCGTAACCGCCTTTCTGGACGGTTCCGGCACGCGCACCTGCTGAGCGCCGCCCAGAGCAAACCACCAGACCAGCACACCTGCCACCAGCAAGAATACCGCAGCGAACCCCACGCGCAGCACCCAGGAACCACCCTCGTGCTCCACCTGCGGCGTATGCTGGGCGGCCGTGGCAGCCTGCATGGCCTGCCAGCGTACCGGGTCCGCTTCGTGCGCCGGCAGCAGGATGGTGCTGGCCCCGACCGGCGGCAACGGACCGACCGGCAGGTGCCGTTCCCGTACCCGCCGGATATCCGCCCGTACCGCCTTCCAATCCTTCTGGCGATACTTGCGATCCTTGGCCAGCATCTTCGTCAGCAGCAGTACAAAACCATGCGAGAGCGCTCGCCCCGCCTGCGCCGGGTTTGGGACCGTGGCCACCAACTGGTTGCGCATGACCACATCGGCCTGCGTCTCACCGGCAAACAGCGTATGGCCGGTCACCATGTGGTAGAGCGTCGCGCCCAACGCGTAGATATCGGACCGGCAGTCGAGGTCGGCTTGTCCGGTGACCTGTTCCGGCGACATATAGGCGGGTGTTCCCAACACCTCCGCCTCCTGCTCCTTGGACTTCGTGGAAACAATCGCGCGCGCCAACCCCAGATCCGTGATCTTCACCGTGCCGTCGGCATCCACCATGATGTTTTCAGACTTGATATCACAGTGGATAATGTTGAAATCAGACCAGGCATAGTCCAGCGCATGGATTACGCTCTCGGCCACGGTCAAGGCATCGGCTTCCTCGATCTGCCCCCTCCGGCGAATCCACTCCCCCACCGTATAGCCATCCACCAATTCCATGATGAAATAGTAGCTACCGTTGGTGAAGTTGGCGTCATAGACCTGCACAATGCCGGGATGCTTCAGACGTCCGGCGGAGCGCGCCTCCTCACGGAACCGGCTGATATCCGCCGGATCCATCGCCTGGGAAGCCGACAAAACCTTGATGGCGACGAAGCGATCCAGCGACGTTTGCCGCGCCTTCCAGACCGCCGCCGTGCCACCGCGCCCCAGCAGCTGTACCGGTTCAAAGTTCTCGATATGGGGTGAATGGCTCATTTACCCGAACAGCCCTCGCCATGGCACTTCGGACAAAGAATTTCATTCCTAGCGCGGCAGGCGGGACACGCCAGCCCATTCAAGACGCCGTTCCCTTGGCACTTCGCGCAGGTGGACCACCCCTGCCCGCCACAAGCCTCACAGGCGGCATTACGGCCCGTCCCATTACAGGTGCGACAGGGATTCGTGCCGCCCCCCCGGCAATCGGCGCAAAGCGCCAGGCTCGACCCCTGGCAGTCCGGACAGCGTTCCTTGCGGCTGATTGCCCCTTTGCTCAACAGCGCGTTCGATTCTTTGCGGACCACCCACCCATCCACACACCCATTATGGGTGCATTTCACACGCCCGGCGCCGCGACATCGGGAACAGTCCTGAACCCCGATCCCCATGCACCGGGAACACGGCGTGGGACATGCCGTGCGCAGCAGGGCCTGCGCCCGGACATCCAGCAGTGCCAACAGCTCCGCCGGCACCCAGACGCGTCTGCTCGCCACCCGCCCCGCCGCCTGCTGCCGCGTCTCGAAATCCCGCCGCCCCTGCGCCAGCAACACGCGCAATTCATCCGCTGAACGTCCGGCCGAGACCGACCCCTTTCCATTGCACTCCTCACAGACCGGCCCATCGACCCCTTTTGTCGAGGCCGCCCCCGCCGTGCTTTTCCCGCCGCCCAACATCTGGAATTGCACCGTGCGCCGGCCGCTCCCATTGCACCCCGTACAGGGGCGGCTCGCCAGTGCCAGCCGCTGCCGACAGCGCTCCAACGCATCCACCAGCGCCTTGCCCGTCTGATCCGTGGTCTCTTCGCGCCGGATCAGCCGACTTACCGCCAGCGCATTCTCACAATACGCATAGGCCAGTTCTGGACGTTTGGCCAGGTTCTGATCGGCCAGCCGCTTGTCCATACGCGCGGCCTCCAGCGCCAGGACCGAGACCTCCCCAACCAGTTTCTCCTGCACGACGGCCGGTTGATTGCTTGCGGCCACCCGTGAGACGACTGGCAAGACCGCCCCGCAATGCCCACAAGCGGACTCCCCGCTGGTCGCCTCCGAGCCACACTTCGGACAGATAGACAACGCGGCCGCCCACAGGCTACCGGCCAGTCCCAGACTCAATATGGAAAGAAATGGCAATCGCCACCACATGCGCGTGCTCATCGGACCTCCCCGGTATGGCAATATGTTTGGCATCTCAACTCCCTTTAACCATAGCCAACTTGCACCGTGAGATTCAATCGAAATATTACATGCAGAGGCGGGATGAACGCCGCCCCATCCACCACTTATCCGCGACACCTGCGCTTTTGCTGTTGACTCAGGCAGCCAAACAAAGTTAAATTTTTCATTACCCAAGTGCTAGGCACCTTAGTGGCAGCTAGAAGTTAACGCGTGCAACCCTTTATTCGAGCATTATTGCGCCTGACGGTCGCGGCCAGCATCCTCCTGCTGGCGGCGGGAACCTTCAGTGTCTTTGTGCCGAAATATAAGACCATGTGCGGCTTAGATCATCGCTGCAGCAGTCTGCGTGGGCGCGTGGATGCCAAAACCAGCGAGATCCACCTGATCCGGGAAAACCAGGCTCGCCTGCACAGCGATCCAGAATTTATCGCACGTATTGCCCACATGAACAAGCGGGTCTACCCCAATGAACTCGTGTTCGTCTATGACGAACGCTAAACAGCTCACCCGCGAGGAACTGCTCACGCACTATTCCGAGTTTGCGCAGGAGATCGCGCAACCGCTTACGGTTTGCACCGGCGTGCTGGAACTGTTCAACTCGGGTCGGGCCGGTGATCTGCCTGAGTCCCAGCGCGAGCTGCTGAAGATGGCCGCCGAGAGTCTGACACGGGTCAACACCCTCGTCGAGCACCTCAGCGCCATCTCCGGGGTGCCGACCACCCTTGCGCCGAATGCGCAGCTCCTGGAGAAGATCTACCAGAACTAGCCTCGCGTGCCCCCTTCACACGCCGCCGACCGCCAGCACGTCCCGCCAAGCCTCAGCCGCGTGGTGCAGCGCCTGGCCGCGATGCGACAGCTGGTTCTTACAGGCTGCGCTCAGTTCCGCAAAAGAAAGTTCATGGCCCTCGGGCACAAAGAGCGGATCATACCCGAACCCCTGCGCACCACGGGGCGCCGCCAGGATCCGCCCCTCGCACTGCCCCTCGACCGTCCAGACCTTGCCATACGGCGAACAGAGCGCGAGCACACAGCGAAACCGCGCGCGCCGGTCCTGTACACCCGCCAACGCCTGCAACAGCTTGACATTGTTCGCGGCCGTATCCGCCGCCGGCCCCGCATAGCGGGCCGAGTGTACGCCCGGCGCACCCTGCAAGGCATCCACTTCCAGCCCGGAGTCATCGGCTAGCGTCCAGCACCCGCCGGCCTTGGCCAGCTCCCGCGCCTTCTTAATGGCGTTGCCCTCAAACGTAGGCGCGTCCTCTTCCACCTCCGGCAGCCCGTACACTTCATCGGCCCCAACCAGCTCCACGCCGGGCAGGGCCAGAATTTCACGGATCTCGCGCAGTTTGTGATGATTACGTGTGGCGACGAGCAGCTTCATGTCTCTTCTTTCCTACTGGACGCCCTGGCGTAGCCCGATGCGTGGGTCGATCCTCCCGCGGCGCCCCCGCCGCCGCGCCCACCGCACGCCGCACCCGCACGGGACGCCCGTCAAATAACGCCGCGTCCAAGCCATCCAAAACTTGCGCCGCCACCGCCTCCTGCACCTCAAAGCAGGAACGATTATGGTCCACGGTGATCCGGCCGATCTGACCCGATGTGATATTGGCATGCTCGCAGACCAGACGCACAATCGCGCCGGCATTCGCGCGGTCCCGCAGGCCGATATCGACCTCGACCCGTTGCATCGGACCATCCGCGGAGGGACGCATCCCCGGTCCTGATGCGCGCCGCGCCCCCGGCCCGGCCTGCCGATGTGGTTGCGCGGACGGCCCATCCGGCGCATTCACATCAATCTGCGTGCCGTGCGTGGCATGATAGAGCTTGATCTCCGCGGCCACCAGACGGGCCACCAGATCTTCCCGGCTCAACGAAGTCAGAGCCGCATCCACGGCTGGCAGATAGTCCTGCAAGGCCGAAAGGTGCACCTCGGTGGCCGCCAGCTTCGTCGCCATCTCCAGCAATTTGCGTCGGCAGGCTTCGCGCCCATCCGGCACGCGTCCGGCCTGGAAGGAAATTTTCAGATTCCGTTCCAGCAGGCGCAGCCGGTAGCGCTCAGCCGGACTGGCAAAGACCCACGAAACACCCGACTTCCCGGCACGCGCCGTACGGCCACTGCGGTGGGTGTACACCTCCAGATCATCCGGCAGGTCGTAATGAATCACATGCGTAATGTCATCGACATCCAAGCCGCGCGCCGCTACGTCCGTGGCCACCAGCAGACTCATCTGGCGGCGCCGGAAGCTGTTCATGACATGGTCGCGCTGCGCCTGCGACAGATCGCCATGGAGCGCCTCGGCCGGATAGCCGTCGCGCACCAACGCCTCGGCCAACTCCTGCGTTTCGCGGCGGGTGCGTCGGAAGATCAAGCCAAACATGGCAGCCTCGGAGTCCAGCAACCGCTTAAGCGCGGCTAGGCGGTGCACATGCTGTACGAGGTAGACCACATGGGTAAGGTTGGCAGCCGCTTCATTCCGCTTGCCGACCGTGATTTCCACTGGGTTTTCCAGATATTTGCGGGAAATCTTGGCCACGCCCGGCGGCATGGTCGCCGAGAAGAGCCAGGTACAGGCTTCCTCCGGCAGGGCATCGAGGATGGTGTCCAGATCCTCCTGGAACCCCATGTTCAGCATCTCGTCGGCCTCATCCAGCACGGCCACCGTCATCCCCGCCAGCGGCACGGCCTTGCGGCGCAACAGGTCACAAAGCCGCCCCGGGGTCGCCACGACCACCTGCACCCCATGCCGGATCTCCGCCATTTGCGTGGTAATGCTGGCGCCGCCATAGACCGCCACCGCACGAAACCCCGTCAGATACCGCCCGAACTGCCGCAATTCCTGCGTAATCTGCAGACACAATTCGCGCGTCGGGCAGAGCAGCAACGCTTGGGGGACACGCTTGGACGGGTCCAACCGCTGCAGCAGCGACAAACCATACGCCCCGGTCTTGCCCGTGCCAGTCTGGGCCAACCCCACAAAATCGGTCGCCTGCGCCAGCAAGACTGGGATCGCTTGCTGCTGAATCGGCATGGGGGCCTCGAACCCCATCTCCGTCACCGCCCGCGTCAACTCCGCCTTCAACCCTAATTTCTCAAAGCTCACATTTCTCTCCTGCCCCCAATAGCGGGCTGTAACCCGCCACCGCACGCGCGCAGGCCACACGCACGCCTGACGGCGCGGGCTACGAACGACTACCGGCATTGGACCGGTCTCTATAATCGCCTTTTTTTAGCCATAGGCCAAGAACGAACCGATTTCGGGCAGACGGCATGGTCTTTTCATGAAGCGCCACATCCGTCAGGCAGAACC
>CAYSHQ010000047.1:9132-10065 GCA_964430835.1 uncultured Lentisphaerales bacterium | reverse complement strand
AGGGGTGCTGCGCCACGCGGCGATCCACGGCCCGGAACCCGGTGCGCGTACCGGCGGGCAGACGCCCCAGTGCCGCCTGCACCAGCGCCACCACGGCACCGTGCTCCAACCGGCCAGCCATGGCAAAGATGGTATTGGCAGGCTGATAGTGACTGCGGCGGTAGTCTTCCAGCTCGCTACGCGTCATGCTGCGCAGCGTCTGCTCGGTACCGACCAGCGGACGACCGAGCGGATGCTTGGCCCAGAGTCCGTCCATCAGCAACTCCTGCACCACATGCTGCGGCTGGTCGTGGCACATACGGAGCTCTTCGATGATCACGCCGCGTTCGCGGTCGATATCCGCAGGAGCCAGCTTAGGGGCGAGATACATGTCCGCCAGCACATCGAAGGCCTCATGCAACCGCTCGTGGGGGAGGCGTGCATAGTAACAGGTGGCGTCCTCCTGCGTGTAGGCATTCAAGTACCCGCCACGTCCTTCGATCGCCTGCGAGATCTCCTTGGCCGAACGGCGTTTGGTCCCCTTGAAGAGCATGTGTTCAATGAAGTGGCTGGCACCGGCCACGGCCGGAGCCTCATGGCGTCCGCCGACGCCGACCCAGAACCCGAGCGCCACGCTCTCGGCCTCCGGCTGCGGCGAGGTAATGACGCGGAGACCATTGGGGAGTGTGGTGAGCTGAACTTTATCGAGCATGGGTGCGGTTCCTTATGGCGAGCGAGCAGAATGAGCAACGGGAGCGGCTATATTCAACCTCCTACACGGCCGCCTGCTGCATGGCGGCCAGCGTAGTCTGGCCATCGTAGAGCGCTTTACCGACGATGGCGCCGTACAGGTTGGCATGGCCGAGCGCCACGAGCGCGCGCACATGCTCGGGCGCGCTTACGCCACCGGAGGCAATTACGTCTGCGTGAATACATGCTACCATTTCTGCCATG
>CAYSHQ010000047.1:0-9122 GCA_964430835.1 uncultured Lentisphaerales bacterium | reverse complement strand
GACAAGGGACCATGCGGCACATCTCGTCCATGGCGGCCAGATTGGTGCCGGCCAGCATGCCGTCGGTGGCGGTATCGGTATAGATAATCGTAGCGACGCCGAGGTCGGCCACACGGCGGGCCAGGTCGGTGGCGCGGGTATCGGAGGTCTCGACCCACCCCTTGACCTGCACACGGCCATCGCGCGCATCAATCCCCACGGCAATGCGGTCACCATACGCCTGCACCAGACGCTGCAAGGCCGCCGCATCGGCCAGCGCCCGTGTTCCCAAAATGACCCGTGCCACGCCGGTATCCAGGGCGCGGCGTACATCTTCATCCGTGCGCAGGCCACCGCCCAACTCCACGGGGACCGCGCCCATGGCTGCCACGATCTGTGCGATCACCGGCAGGTGGCGGGGGGTGCCGGCAAAGGCGCCATTCAGATCCACTACGTGCAACGCCTGCGCGCCTTGGTCGCGCCACTGGCGCGCCATGGCCGGCGGATCGTCGGAATACACGGTGGTATCATCGGCGCGCCCTTGGCGCAACCGCACGCAACGTCCGTCTTTCAAATCAATGGCTGGTAGAATAATCATGGTGGCAGGTGGTAGGTGTTAGATTTTACCCTTGCTGGATGGGATCCCTTTGTCACGCGGGTCGGGCTCGACGGCCATGCGGAACGCGCGGGCAAAACCCTTAAAAACAGACTCATAGGCGTGGTGGACTTCATCGCCATACAGATGCTGCACATGCAGGTTCATACGTGCCTGTACGATCAGGGCGCGGAAGAACTCCTCCACCAGTTTGACGTCAAAGTCGCGGATGCGTCGCGTGCGATTAGCAATGCGATAGACCAGAAACGGCCGGCCGCCGAGATCCACGGCCACCTGGCAGAGCGACTCATCCATGGGGAGGAGACACCAGCCATAGCGGCGCACCCCTTTACGCGTAGCCAGCGCCTGGTCGATGCAGGTGCCCAGTACCAATCCCAGATCCTCGACGGTGTGGTGGTAATCCACCGGCAGGTCGCCGCTGGCGCGGATCTCCAGATCCACCAGCGCATGACGGCCAAAGAGTTCCAGCATGTGGTCCAGGAACGGGATGCCGGTGGCGATCTTGCAGCGGCCGGTGCCATCGAGGTTGAGCGACACGAAAATATCGGTTTCACGCGTCTGGCGGTGTTGTTGGGCGCGACGTGGGGTCATGAACAAGCTCCTTGGGGTAAGGCGCCTATTATGGGCAAAAGGGGCGTGCGGCACAAGAGAGGGTTGGAGTGTCCTTTCGAGACCTTTCGAAGCCAGCCGGGACCTCGCGAACAGCAACTGATAGGTCTCGACAGGGCTCGACAGGTTCCGCTACGCTACCATCCTCAACATGGGGGGCGTATGAACTTCGACAAGACCGGTGGTTTTCGCTGGCTCGATTCCTGGGTCATGGGCAGCATCATCCAGTTGGCAACCTTTCGCTTCTGCGAGCAATTCCTGACACACAAGCTCGATCCGACCGGCCGCCAATACGACCAGATGACGCAGGCGGCCCGTTCCGGCGTCATGAACAACGTGGAGGGGAACGAGCGCACCAGCACCTCCAAGGAAACCGAGATGAAGCTGACCAACGTCGCCCATGCGAGCCTGGCGGAGCTCAAGGGTGACTACGAGAAGTGGCTGCTGCGGCATGGCCTCATCCCCTGGAGCGTAGACGCCGAGGAGTCGCAGCTCATATACAGCCTGCATCTCGACCGACCCAGCTACGGCAAGGATGTGCTGCGCGATTCGTGCGCACATATCCTGACACAGCGCAATAAATTTACCCGCTGGCTCGATTCGGGGGACCACGAAGTCGTGGCCAACTGCCTGCTGATTTTACTGAGCCGAACCATCAACATGCTCTCGCACCAATTGCAGTCGCAAGGCGAGAAGTTTGCCGAACAGGGCGGTTTCCGCGAGAAACTAACGGAAATCCGCGTACAAGCCCGCGCGCAGCAGGAAAACGCCCCGGCTTGTCCCGACTGTGCCCGCCCCATGAAAAAGCGCAGAGCGACGAATGGCCGGAACGCCGGCACAGAGTTCTGGGGGTGCACCGGCTATCCGGAGTGCAAAGGCGTACGGCAGGTGTAGCGCGTAGGCGCGGGCGCCTGCAAAAACCTGCCGAGTTCTGCCGGCACCTGTCGAGTCCTGCCGGCACCTGTCGACAGGAACCGACAGGGCCCGCTAGGAGTCGACCGCGCCTATCCCCGCGCCTTCCCCTGCGCCTACCCCAGCGCCGCCAGCAGCGCGTCGATCTCGGCGTCGGTGCCAATCGTGATGCGCAGGAAGGTGCCGGTGTGCACCCCAGGGAAGTAGCGCACAAAGATCTTTTGGCTGCGCAACTGGTCAAAGACCTTCTTGGCATCGCCATCCGGCGGACGCGCAAAGAGGAAGTTGGTGGCGGACGGCAGCACCTCGTAGCCGCGGGCTGCCAGTGCGGCGCTCAGGCGCGCGCGTGTGGCCTGGATGCGCCGCGTATTGGCGCGCATGTGCTCGAGATCGTTCAACGCCGCCAGCCCCACCACCTGCGTGAGCATGTCGAGGTTGTACGAATCCTTGATCTTGTAGAGCGCTTCGATCAGCGACTGCGGCCCGATCACATAGCCGAGGCGCAGGCCGGCCAGCGAGAATGACTTCGAGAACGTGCGCATGACCAGCGTATTGGTATTGCCCGGTGCCAGCGCCAGGTCCATGAAGTTGTCAGGGGCGAAATCCCCATACGCCTCGTCCAGCAGCACCACGCCGTCGAACGCGCGGCAGAAGGCCGTCACGTGGGCGCGCTCGTACGACATGGAGGTGGGCGCATTAGGCGTGGTCAGCAGGAAGAGCGAGGCACGGTACTGCGCCGGCATCTGCCAGGTAAAGCCGGGGTTCAGCTCCACCGGCTTCTTCTGCACGCCGCGGATATCCGCCAGCACAGGATAGAGCGAGTAGGAGGGGACAAAGTAGCCCACGCTGCCGTCATTCTCGACAAAGGCGCGCGTGGCCAGCGCCAGGATCTCATCCGAGCCGTTGCCGGCAAAGACCTGCTCGAGGCGGCAGCCATGGATCTCGGCGATGCGGCGGCGCAGGGCGGTGGCGTTCGGGTCCGGATAGAGGCGCAGCCGCTCCGCCGTAAAGGAAGCGAGCGCCGCAGCCACCTGCGGCGAGGGCGGATAGGGGTTCTCGTTGGTGTTGAGCTTGATGATCCCGCGATCCTGCGGCTGCTCCCCGGGGGTGTAGGCTTGCAGGGCGGCGACGTTCTGGGCGATGTAAGTACTCATGGTTGCTACCGAAAGCGGATCGTGGCTGAGCGGCTATGGGCGTCGAGCCCCTCCACGGCGCCGAAGGTTTCGATCACAGGGAGCGCCGCCGCGAGGTCGCGGCGCGTATATTCAATGACGCTGCTGCGGCGGCGGAACTCCTCGACCGTCAGGCCGGAGAACATGCGGGCGGCACCACCGGTGGGGAGCACATGACTGGGCCCTGCCACGAAATCGCCCACCGGCTCCGGGGTCCAGCCGCCGACAAAGATCGCGCCAGCGGCCCGCAGGCGCGGCAGGAGGCGGCGCGGCTGCCGCGTGAGCACCTCGAGGTGCTCTGGCGCAAAGCGGTTGCAGAGCTCCACGGCGGCGTCCAGGTCCGGCGTCACCACCAGCAACACCCCCTTGGGCAGGACGCGCTGGATCAGTGCGGCCCGCGACAGCAGGGGCGTCTGTGCCAGCAGCTCCGTACGCACGGCCGCAGCCAGCGCCGCGGAATCGGTCAGCAGCAGGGCGCGTTCATGACCGGAGCCATGCTCGGCTTGCGACAGCAGATCGGCCGCCACCCAGGCCGGGTTGGCGGAATCATCGGCCAGGACGGCGATTTCGCTCGGACCGGCCACCTGGTCAATGGCCACATAGCCATAGACCTGGCGCTTGGCGGCCGTGACATAGGCATTGCCGGGGCCGACAATCTTCTGCACCGGCGTGATCCGGCGCGTGCCAAAGGCCATGAGGCCCACGGCCTGAATGCCACCGACCTTGTAGATCTCGGTGGCGCCAGCCACCTGCAAGGCGTGCAGCAAGACCGGGTTCACGCGCCCAGAGGCGCCGCAGGGGGTACACGCCACGATCTCCGGCACACCCGCCACGCGGGCGATCGTGGCAGTCATCACAGCGGTGGAGGCTAGCGGCGCCGTGCCGCCGGGGACATAGACGCCCACGCGATCCAGCGGCACAAACTGCTCGCCGAGCGAACCGCCGCGACCGGTGGGGATGCGCCAGTTGCGACGCAACCCGGCGCGCGCAAAGATGGCCACACGGCGCGCAGCCTCGGCCACCGCCCGGCGGATGGCGGGCGTGACTTGTTGCGATGCTTCGGTCAGTTCGTCGGGCGTGACGCGCAGCGTCGCCGCCGTGAGCTTGGCGCCATCAAAGCGACGCGCCGCGGCCAGGATGGCCGACTCGCCGCGCTGGCGGATCTCCGCCAGCAAGGTGGCGGCCGCAGCTTCGGCCGCCGGATCAAAGGCGGGGCGGCGCAGAAAGGTCTCCACCACGGGCGAGGGGGTACGGGGGGTCCAGTTGACGATGCGAACGGTTTTCACGGGGAACCTTCCTGCAACCCGCTACCAACGGATTACACGCGCGAGGATCGGCCTGCCAGCCCTAAATGCATAGCGAGCCGCGGGTAGAGGACGAGCGGCCTCTTAGTGGGCGGCCGCCGCAGGTTTAGCCGCGCCTTCGGCCGCTTTGCCGGCCGCCGGTTTGGCGGCGCCCTCGGCGGGTGCGGCAGCTTCGGCCGACTTGGCGGCCGCGCCAGCCGGATTCTTGATCAACTCGTCCATCTTCTCCTGCACGGCCATGGCCGCGCGATCAATCGCCGCAGCGCGCTCAAATTCCCGCATGTTTTTGGCCTTGGCCTGGCCGGCATTGCGTTTGGCCTGTTTGGCCAGCAGATCCGCCTCGGCCGTCTCTATCTGGTCGAGGCGCTTCTGCGCCTTATCACGATCCGTAAAGCTCCCCTTCTCCTGAAAGCGCCGAGCCGACAGGGTGCCACTGGGGAACGGGGTGGCGGGCGGCTGCTTCTCCACCTTTTCGCCGGGGGCCGGTTTCTCCCCCTTCTCTGCGGCATCCCACTCCTTCTTGGCCAACTCCACGGCCTTGGCAAAGACGCGGGTCTCGGCATCAATCGTCTTCTTCAACTCCTTCATTTCCGTACTGGTCAAGATTTCCCGCGTCACCTTCTTCTGCAGATCCGCAACTTCGACCAGGTAGACCAGCTCGGCGCGCGCCATGCCAACCCCGGTCAACGCCGCCACCAACACCATCCGCCACAGCATCTGTTTCATGGGAATACTCCTGTTGTGAGTTGCCTAGGATAGCACTTGGACAGAACCGAGGGAAGTGCGCAAATGACGAGAGGCGTTCGGTCGGCATCTGGTTCTGCGTACTCCCGGCCGGGCGGAATCTAGCCAAAAAAGCACAAAAGACACAAAAGAGCCGGTGTAACTGTTCAGGTGCCAGTGTTCGGTGTGTCAGGACGGCAGAAGGGGGGTAGGTGACGTTGTCACCCAGACAATCCCTTCAGCAGTGGACGATTACGGCGGCGATTACGGTAGACGAGTGGGGTTGAGAGGTGCAATGCTTGGTCCTGAGTGGTTACGGGGTCGTCGCGGCGGGGTCGCAGATATAGGTCCGCCCGCTCAAGCGGTAGGTCCGCCGCTGCCCTTGGTAGCTGAGCTGGATGACGCCCCCCGCCACCTCCACCAAGCTGACGCCATTGGGGGCGGTAGCACCTGGTTCCAGCGTCAAACCACCACGCAGCACCACCAGCGTTTTACCGCCGGCCGAGAAGGTACCGCCGATATCGATCTCCGGCCACGGCGCGGCTGCCGACGCAGCGACCATAGCGGCAGAACGCACCGCCGGCGCGGAGGTCGTTACCACCACGGGCGGCACGGGCGGTGGCGTGACGGCCACCTCCGCCGCCGGCGGCACAGGTGGCACCGTCGGCGCAGCAGGTGGCACCGTCGGCGCAGCAGGCGGCACGGGCACCACCGGTACAACTGGCGGAAGCGACGGCCGCACCGCGTCGAACGGTTTTTCCGCAGGCGCAGAGGCGGAAAAGTACGGAATCGTGACGGCCGACGTCAAGGAATGAACGGCAAGCTCCCCCACGGGCGGGGCCGGTACGGCTTTAGCCGCCGGGCGATGAAAGAATAGCAATACCAGCACACCCACCATCAGCAACCCAATCAGGGAGGCTACCCCTGCCAGCATCCAGAGCGTAATGTTCTTCTGCCGATTCGCATCCGGTGCCAGCCCCGCCCGCCCTGCGCCCGCCGCCCCGGGGTGCTCTTCGCGCCGCAGGGTGGCGAGTGGCCGCGCGACCGCACCCGCCGCAGCGCGCTTGGCACGGCGCGCGGTGACGGCCTCTGCCGGGCGCGGCGGTTGCGTCGGCGCGGTGGCCGCAGCAAGCGGGGTGCTGGCGGGCGCAGCGGGTCTCGGCATGACCGCATCCGGTGTGCCCGCATCGGGGGTGGCCGCCACCGGTGCGCCCGTATCCGGGGTGGCCGCAGCAGTCGTCTGCGCCGGGGGGGCGGACGGGTTCCGGCGCCGGGCTTCCTCCTGCTCCTGCTTACGCAAGGCCTCGGCAATGAGGCTCATACCCCCTCCTCCAGTTGCCGGATCGCGCGTTCGACGCAGAGGCTGCTGATCTCACGAAGGTTCATGGTATAGGCCGCCAGCATGGCGTAATCACACACCGCATTGATCATGCGCGGCACACCGCCGGAATAGGCCGCTACCTGATTGCAGGCCCCCTCGCTGAACCGCACATCGCCCGGCGCGCCCGCCGTGCGCAGGCGATGGTCAATATACCCGACAAGATCCGTCACCCCGAGCGGCGGAATATGCGTCCGCACCGTGATCCGCTGGCGCAACTGGCGTAACTCCGGTGCTTCCAGCCGTTTCTTGAGTTCCGGCTGCCCAGCCAGCACGATCTGAATCAGCTTATGCTGAGCGGTCTCAAGGTTGGAGAGAAGGCGCACTTCTTCCATCGTACGCGTGGAGAGATCCTGTGCTTCGTCAATGATCAGCACCACTTTACCGCCCTGCGCGGCCTGCTGCAGCAGGAAGGCATTCAGCGCCGCATGTTGCCCCAACCGGTCGCGGGGCACCGCGAGGCCGAAGTCCGTGACAATCGCGCGCAGCAGTTGCGACCCGCTGAGGCACGGGTTGAGGATCATAGCCGAGCGGACCTGGTCGCCCAACTGCGCCAGCACGGCGCGGCAGATGGTGGTCTTGCCGCAGCCGACCTCGCCGGTCAGCTCCATAAAACCCCGTCGCGATGTGACCCCGTAGACCAGATGCTCAAAGGCCGCGCGGTGAAACGGCGTAAAATAGAGATAGCGCGGGTCCGGCGTGATGGAGAACGGTGCTTCCTGCAGTTGAAAGTACGACAAGTACATGTTTATAATTGTGCGCACCGTTGGCAAGAATGTCCAGCGTGGAATCACCAGCCGCTCGCAATTGACACCCGGCGGCTCGGGCGCGTCCCCACCGCAGTGGCGGATCCGCCGGCGCGCCTGCTACTTGGCCGGGAAAACCCCTTCCGCCACCAGCTGCGCATCCTCCTCCGGCGTCAACTCGATGGTTCCGATCGGCTTGAGCCCCTTGCGAATAAGGTTCAGATTGGTTTCGCGCAGGCGTTTGCTCATCTCGTTGGTGGTGGCGACCTGCGTCTTGGCTTGGACATCCTGTGCGCGACGGCTCTGTTCCTCCACGGCCAGCTTCAAAATCTGGTCGCGACGCATGCGCAACCGGCTGGCGTAGGACTCATCCTGCAACCCGGAGTTCTGCAGACGGTCCATTGCGCCGACGGGGTTGGGCCCCGCCTTCTCCGTACCGGCCAGGCCCGGCGCGTGGCGCGCCCCCACGTCGGCCGGACTCCGACGCCCCAGTCGGCGTCCGAACTCTCCGCCTCCGCCCGGCTTGACGACCGCCCCCGCCGCATCGGGGGATGTGGGCGGGCGAGCGCTGCTGGTCATCCGCAGCTCTACCGCCACGCCATCCTTCGTAATGGTGGCCGTCTCCTGATCAAAGTCGGCGGCCGTGACCATATAGCCGTCCAACTCCTCTCCCAGCGCCAGCAACAGGTTGCGCGGGGGCTTCGCACCGTTATCCGCAAACCCGACGATCACCTCGCCCGCCGGCGCGTGCACGATCTCGAAAAGCACAAAGTTCTTAGCCGGCAACGCCTCGGCCGGCGGCGGCGGAGTTGCCGCGGGCAGGGGTTGCGCGGGCGGCGGCGGCAACCCAAAGGGCTGGCGCGCTACAATAACCAAGTACCGTTCCATGGCCGGCGCCTGATACGCCTCCGCACCCGCGCCAGTCGCAGCCTGCATGACAAAAGGCAACAGCACCCACCAGCCGCTACACCGGCCACGCATACCGGTACGCGCACCAAATACCCGCCGCAAGAAAAACCGAGCCGAACATGTCTCCCCGGGCAAAGCAGACCTCCCAATTCCAGAGAGTCAATCCTACGCCTACCCGGCGCCTATGTCCATTAATCGTTACGCAGGACGGCGTGCTTCCACGCATCCCTGCTCGCGAACGCTGATACAAAGAAAAAGACGCGGCGAGGTCGCCGCGTCGTAAGATGGGAGCGCTTCGAGCGTCGCGGACCGGGCGCGCTCACGCACGCCCCTCCCGCTGCGCCTTACTCGCCCAGGATCTCTTGCGCCTTCTTGAGCTGCTCGCTGGCACCAAACCCCAGCTCTTCATCCGTCAACGGTTCGCCCAGCGGCACCAGTTTGATGTGCCGGTGCAGCGGGAAGCCCGTACCACCCGGGATCAGATGACCCAGGATGACGTTCTCCTTAAATCCGCGCAGTTCATCGACGCGTCCCATGGTGGCCGCATCGGTCAACACACGCGTCGTATCTTGGAACGAAGCTGCCGAGATGAAGCTATCGGTTTCCAACGAGGCCTTGGTGATCCCCAACAGGGCCGACTGCGCTTCTGCCGGACGCTTACCTTCCGCCGCCACCTGCTCGTTGACCGCCAGGAACTTCTGCCGGTTGACCTGCTCGCCCCAGAGGAAGTCGGTATCGCCGGGGTTGGTGATCCGGACCTTGCGCAGCATCTGC
>CAYSHQ010000046.1:0-10216 GCA_964430835.1 uncultured Lentisphaerales bacterium | reverse complement strand
AGTACGTTGTTGAGTTCTTCACGAATCCGTGCTTCCGAGACCATGGACGCTACTCCTCCTGCTGTCCGCAGACGCATCTGCGGAGGTTGACCCAACCTTCTACTCACTTCCCCACGATGTCGTGGATGGCATTGAGAAACTGATTCACATCGGCAAAACGCTTGTAGACCGAGGCAAAGCGGACATACGCGACCTCATCGAGCTTCTCGAGCCGCGCAATGACCTTCTCGCCGATTGCCCCGGAGGGGACCTCGGCGTCATAATCCTGCTCGATCTGCTCGATGATTCCGTCGACCAGCTCTTCAATCTGAAGGGGGCTGATCGGACGCTTCTCACAGGCCCGCAGAATGCCGCTCATCAGCTTCAACCGGCTCAATTCCTCGCGCCGGCCGTCGCGTTTAATCACCCGCAGGGCATCCTTGACAATCTCCTCATACGTCGTAAAGCGCTGATTGCATCCCAGGCAGGCCCGCCGCCGGCGAATCGCGGAGCCGTCCCGTGCCGCCCGGCTGTCCAGAACCTTATCATCCGTATGACCGCACTTCGGACACCGCATCTCCAGCTCCCTTTCTCGCGCGCACCGGTTAGAGGCGCACGACGCTCAGCGCCGTCTGCACAATTCGATCCACGGACAGATCCTTGACAAACCGGGTGGTTTTTTCATCCAGCGCCGCCACATGTTCCAACTGCACCCCTGGCACATCCACGCCATAGACCACGACCGGTATGGCACGTGTTCCGGGCAGGCACCGCAACAGACGGCAGACCTCATCGGCGCTCATGCCGCCGAGTTCCAAGCGCAGGATTACCACAACCGGCCGCGTACTGATCGTCGCCTCCACCGCGTCCGGACCGCTTAAACAGGACTTCACGGCACAACCAACTTGCGTCAGCGCCTCCGTCAGTTTCGCATTCAGAATGGGATCGCTCTCCGCCAGCACTGCGGGAAACGAGGCGACCTCCGGCTTGACCATGTCACCACGCAGGAAAATCACGCGGCTGACTTCCGTCAGAAGATCGGCCGGATCGGCCGGTTTGGCAATGAACCCGTCAATCTGTTTGTCGGCGAAATAGGACGCCATGGCGGCACGTGCGGTAAGCACCAAGACCGGGAACTGCGTGCTGCCATCGGCGTTGGTAATCCGGTCCAGAAAGCCGACGCCACCCATCCCCGGCATACTCATATCCAGAATGATGATATCCGGGGGGGAGATCCGCACTTTTTGGAGGGCTTGTTCGCCGCTGGTGGCGGTGACCACCTCATACCCTTCATACCTGAGGAAATCGCTCAGCGTTTCCAGCAGACTGGTATCATCATCCACCAGCAGGATTCTACGTTTACCCGTTTGTGCAGCAGCCATGGTTGATTCCCCTACCAATGCGGCGCTATGCCAGATCAGGCGCGTAGAATACCGGAAATGCGGCGCGCTCGCAATGCCGCGTTTTCAACCGGAATCATCCGGGCCGCGCCCACGCACAGCGCGTAGAGCGGGCGCCGCACGGGCATCTGGCGCCCCTCACCCGCCGGTCCGCGGCACCACCCCACGGCCACCAAACGCCGCCGCCATCCGCGCCAGAATATCGGCTTCCCGGCACGGCAGCGGGAGCGTTGGTATATTAAGCCGTTGTAGGATGTCGAGTTTGGGTCGTACCAGCGTGTCACGCGTCAAGGCAATCGCGGGCAATCGTTGGGTCCGGCGGTCATCCCGCACATGCAAGACCAGTTCCAGGCCATCCATATCCGGCAGTCGCAAATCAAGCGTCAGCAGATCCACCGGTTGCGAGGCACACCGTAGCAGGGCTTCCTGCCCGGTGCGCACCCATTGCGCGGCATAACCACGTGCCTCAATAACCCGCAGCAAGGAATTCCCCGTGGCATCCTCATCGGTGACCACCAGGATCGTAGGCGGCGGCGTCAGTGGCAGACGCACCAGCACCGCTGTGCCGCGGTCCGTACCAGGCACCGGGCTTTCAATTTGCAGCGTCCCCCCATGCAATTCCACGATCTCGCGTGAAATGGAGAGACCCAGGCCGGAACCGTTAGGATGGTCGCCCACCTTGAAATACCGCTGCGTCACTTTGGCAATGGCATCCTTAGGAATGCCCACCCCATTGTCGGAAACCATCAGCAGCACCCTCGCCGCATCGTCTGGATCCGGCAACAGGCGCACGGTGATCTCCCCTTCCTCTGGCGTAAACTTAATTGCATTGCCAATCACATTTATCAGCACCCGCTCCAGTTTCTGCTGATCGCACTGGACAAAGCACTCGCGTGGCACGGCCTCCACCAGCAATTTCTGGCGCTTGGCATCGGCCTGGACCGAGACCGCCTCCACGCTGGTCTGGACAATCTGACTGAGCGGCATGCGCGTCTTGTTGAGCGTCAGCGTACCGCTCTCCATCTGCCGCAGGTCCAGGATATCATTCACCGTACCCAGCAAGCGGCGGCAGTCGGATTCCAGTCGCTCCAGGTAGCGCACGGCCTTCTCGGGTAGCGGGCCGACCACCCCCCGCAACATATTACCCACGGCATAAATCATAGAGGTCAGCGGCGTACGCAGTTCGTGGGAGACGTTGGAAACAAACTCTGAGCGCGCCCGATCATGCGCCTGCAACCGCTCCACCGCGACTTCCAAGGCATCCATGGTTTCGCGACGCAGCGTGATATCGCGCACGAAGAAACAGAGTTGCCCCTCTTCGTCCAGATCCACCAGGTTCACGGCGATCTCGGCGGGAAAGCTCGTGCCATCCGCGCGCCGACAACGCCCTTCGATTAACGTATAGCGGCTGCTATGCAAATTGGCCAGCACGGTATCGATCAACCGCTCATCGGCACCGGAGATCAGGTCAATCGATGGGAAGCCGAGCGGTTGCGCTGCATCGAGCTTTAAGAATTCGGCCGCGCGGCCGTTATAATCCAGGATCACGCCCCGGCGGTCGGTGATGAATACGCCGTCGTAGACACTTTCGAGGAGCTTGTCGTAGGGCGTGTCGCGCTCGACACGATCCCGCCGCCGCGCCACAAACGTGGTCGAAACCGGCAACCGGCGATTGCGCGCGGGCGCTGCCGCGGCACCCGCCTGGACAATCGTGGCGGGGTCAAGGTCAATGCGCATCGTGCGCGCGGATACATCCTGTCGACTCATAGGCGTTTCATCTACCGGCGGTGCCGGTTGTTAGGATTGCTTCCTGGCAGCGCGGAAGGCTTCCGTCAATTTCGGCAACAGCGCAACCACGTCCCCGACCAGACCATACGTGGCGGTCTTAAAGATCGGTGCCGTCGGATCCTTGTTAATCGCCACGATCACATCGGCCGACGACATGCCGGCCAGATGTTGGATCTGTCCGCTGATCCCGCAGGCAATGTACAAGCGCGGACAGACCGTTTTGCCGGTTTGGCCAATCTGATGCGAATAGGGCATCCAGCCGGCATCCACCGCCGCGCGCGAGGCGCCCACGGCTGCCCCCAGCTCCTTGGCCAAATCCTCTAGCAGCCGGAAGTTTTCCGCCTTCTGCAGGCCGCGTCCCCCTGCCACAATGATGTCCGCCTCCGCAATATGGGCGGTGCTGGAAAGTTCCGCCGTATAGCCGGTGCGCACGGCGCGGGCCGCCAGCAAGGCAGCCGCCACCTGATCCAGGCGCACCTCCCCGTTACGTAACGGGTCCGCCGCCAGGGGCTTCATGACCTTCGGGCGCACGGTCGCCATCTGGGGTCGGGACACCGGGCATTCAATGGTGGCATAAATGTTGCCGCCGAAGGCCGGTCGCGTCTGCAGCAACCGCCGCGTCTTGGGATCAATCGCCAGCGCCGTGCAATCAGCCGTCAACCCGGCATTGGCCAGGATCGCCACGCGGGGGATCAGACTACGCCCCACCGTGGTCGCACCGCACAGCACGATGGCTGGACGATGACGACGGATCAACTCGGTCAGCACCGCAGTATACGGTTCATCCTGGAAGCAGGCCAGTTCCGGCCGATCGACCACCAGCACCTGGTCGGCGCCGGCCGCCACCAAGGGGGCCACCAGTCGCTGCGTGTCATGTCCGGGCAATACGGCCACCAGGCGCTCGCCCAACTCATCCGCCAACCGGCGCCCTTCGCCCAGCAATTCCAGCACCACCGGATGCACGTGGCCGTCCTCGACTTCTGCAAACACCCAGACATCCCGCCAGATCACATCCGTCACCGGGACTGCCGCCGCCGACTCTGGCCGGGTAATCGCACTGGCCGGACAAGCGTCGACGCACGCCCCGCACAACGTGCAGAGGTTGACGTCCACCACGGCCACACTTTCCATGCGTAGCGCGCCAAACGGACAAGCACTCACGCAGGCGCCGCACGAGGTACAAAGTTTCTCATCAATGGTCAATTGCTTCACGACGCGTTCCCCACTAGAGGCTTCAGTTTGCCAACCAGTTCCGCCACCATGGCATCCGGCGATCCCTGCAGCATCACACCGCCGGTTCGCAACTTGGGCGGGAAGATGCGCACGACCCGCGTAGGGGAGCCGTCCAGACCGATGCGCTTTGGATCAGCATCCAATTCTTTGGCTCCCCAGCGCGAAACCACGGCCTGGCGCGCCCGGCGTAACCCGGACAAGGACTGGAAGCGGGGCTCATTGATTTCCTTAACTACCGTCAACACACAGGGGAGCGACGTGCGGATGGTCTCATGTCCATTATCCAGCAACCGTTCGGCCACCAACGAACCGCCCGCCCCCTTGGCCGACGCATCAATCGATACCACGCGCTTTACATAAGTGATTTGAGGCAGGTCCAGATGGGTGGCGACGCCTGGTCCAACCTGAGCCGTATCGCCATCCGCAGCCTGCTTGCCAAACAACAAGACATCGGCGCCCCCCAATTTGCGAATAGCCAGCGCCAGCGTGTAACTGGTAGCCCAGGTGTCGCTGCCGGCAAAAGCCCGGTCGGACAAGAGGACCGCGTCGTCCACGCCCATGGCCAAGACATCGCGCAAGGCCTGATCAGCCTGTGGCGGGCCCATGGTGAGTGCGGTGACCTGTCCCCCGACCCGCTCGCGCAAGCGCAAGGCCTCCTCCACCGCATAGAGATCAAACGGGTTGACGACCGACCGTACGCCTTCCCGTACCAAGGTGTTCGTACGCGGATCAATCTTCACATCCGCCGTATCTGGCACCTGCTTTATGCAGACAATGATGCGCATAACCGTATTCCTGCCCAACCCATGAGAACCACAACACACCGTGTACGCCACGCGCCTTGCGCTGCATGCGGCGCTGCGCAGAGTGCCCCAGTGCACATACGCACGCACGGATTGCCGACAAGATACACTTCCGATGGTGGCGGATGCAATCTAGGATCTGCGCCTAGCGCACAACATCTAGTAGCATATACGTAGGAAAATCATCAAACAAGCAGATTCAGGTTGCCTATTTTGCCACACGGCAACCTCCCCGGTCATGGCCCGAAGAAACGCAAAATGGCAACCCCTAGAAATCGGCCTTCTGTCGGCCGCCCCCTTTGCGTTATGATCACCGGGTACATTTAATAGGAGATTCTCATGGCAAACCCCGGCGACATGCGCAACCTGGCCCTGTTCTGCGACTTTGAAAACATCGCGTTGGGCGTACGCGATGCCCACTACGACCGCTTTGACATCCGCCGCGTGCTGGAGCGACTCCTGCTCAAAGGGAGCATTATCATTAAAAAGGCCTATTGCGACTGGTCCCGCTATCAGGAGTTCAAGGCGGGCATGCATGAAGCGTCCTTTGAATTGATTGAAGTGCCGCATGTGCGGCAGTCGGGCAAGAACTCCGCCGACATCCGCATGGTCGTAGATGCACTGGACTGCGCGTATACGAAGGCGCAGGTGGACACTTTTGTCGTCATCAGCGGTGATTCGGACTTCTCCCCGCTGGTCAGTAAACTGCGCGAGAACGGCAAGGTGGTCATTGGGGTCGGCGTGAAAAACTCCTCGTCGGATCTGCTCATCGCCAACTGCGACGAGTTCATCTATTACGATGACCTGATCCGTGACGATATGCGCCGGCGCGCCGCCCCCCGCCGGCGGGCCACCACACGCCCCTCACCAACCGGCGCCCCGGAAACCGCGACCGATGTCACCCCGTCCGCCACGCGGCGCACAGCCGAAAAAGGCGAGAAATCTGATGACGAGCGCCAGCAGGAGGCGTTTGATCTGCTGGTCGAGACCATCGAGGCCCTGGCGAGCGAGCGTGGGGACAACGAGCGGATCTGGGGGTCCATGGTCAAGCAAGCCCTGCGTCGTCGCAAACCGGGCTTCACCGAACGATACTACGGGTTCGGCTCGTTTACCGCCTTACTGGACGAGGCCGAAAAACGGGGCTTGATAGAACAGCAGCGCGACGAGAAGTCTGGTGGCGCGCTCGTGCGCGTCTGTGCCTGAGCGGAACGACCGGGTCCGGGCCATTCACGCATCGCCCAGCACCGCCTGCACCCGGTGCAACAGAGACTCACGATCCGGCATGGTTTCGACCTCGCACGGGAGGCTGCGCCGGAACCGCTGCCCATAGTTGCGTGAAACCAGGCGCGGATCCGCCACCACCACCACCCCGCGATCCGACCGATGGCGGATCAACCGACCAAACCCCTGTCGGAACCGGATCACGGCCGTAGGCAGAGAAAATTGCAAAAAACCCTGCCCGCCTTCGCGCTGCACCTGTTCGCAGCGCGCCTCATGCACCGGTTCGCCCACAGCCGAAAAGGGGAGTCGTGCCATCACCACGCAACTTAGCGCTTCACCGACCACATCCACGCCTTCCCAGAACGAATGCGTTCCGAGCAGCACACACGCGCCGCCGCCCCGAAAGATCCGTGTAATCTGTTCGCGCGAACCGCTCTCCCCCTGTACCAACAAACGGATCCCTGCCGCGGCCAGCGGTTCGCGCAGCAGCCGCGCACAGCGATGCATCATTTCATAACTGGTAAACAACCCCAGCGCACGCCCGCGCGTACAAACGAACAGATCAAACATCAAGGCACTGAGCTGCTCGGCATATACCACGCCGTCGGCTCCGGGCTCGGGCAGAAACGTCGGTGCCAGCACCGCGCACTGCTTGTCGTAGCAGAACGGGCTGGAGGCTACCCCGCTCAGGAGCCGCTCGTGCGGGATTTGATCCACCCCCAGCCGACCGGCCACGAACTCAAACTGGTTTCCCACGCGCAACGTGGCCGAACAGAAGATCACGGAACTCCAATTCGCATAGAGTTCCTTGGCCAGCCGCGGACCAATCCGCAGGGGGGCCGCCCACAGCTCCCCCAGCCGCTCACGTGAACGAGCCCGCTGCACCCAAAAGACATGCTCCGCGTCCGATCCGGCCAGCACAAAGGACACATCCAGCGCAAAGCCCCGCAACTGCTCGCCGCCCGCTTCCAGATCGCTCGCCTGGTCCTCATGCAGCGCCAGTTCGCCCTCCACAGCCTGGCGCAGGGCCCGTGCCAGGGACTGCAACGCGGCATCGCCCTCGGCCACCGCCGCCTGCAACGCCTGCGCCGCGTCCTGAACCACCTGCCAGGCCTGTAGCTGCTCTGCTGTGAATGGCAAGGAGCCACCGCCGCGTCCTTTGCTCTGGTCCAAGCCTCCTGTGACAAAAAAAGTCGGCGTCGCGCCGCCTGCCACCCCTTGAAAGCGCTTGGGTTCCTTGGCGTCGCCGAGCAAGTTTGCCAGCGCGTGAAACAGTCGTCCGCCCGCGGTTCGGACATGCTCCACCCTTGCGGCGGCCTGGCGCAGCTCCCGCAACAGCACCTGCCGTTGTTCGGCTGTGACGTTGAAGGCCCCCTTTTCCGCTTGGCGTCGTAACACATCCAGCAGGCCGCCGGATGGACGCGCCCCGCCACGCGTCAGTCGGCGCAATACGGTCTGTAACCGGGAGACGCTCACCTCAACGGAGAAGTGGCGGGTGGCCGCATCCTCCAGATTATGCGCCTCATCAAAAATGATCTGCCGCGCCGCTGGCAAGGCCACCCCGGGCGTAGTCATCTCGGCAAAAACCAGCGCATGATTGGCAATGACCACATGGGCCTGCAAGGACCGGTCCCGCGCCTTCTGCAGGAAACAACGCCGGAAGAAGCGGCACCCGCGCCCCGAACACTCCTCACCGAGGGACGCCAGGTGCGCCAGGAAATCCCCATCCATGCCGCACCCGCCGCCCAGCTCATCGGTATCCCCGGTGGTTGTCTGCACCACCCAGGCCAGCGTACGCGCCAGCGAGCGCATATCCGCCCGCTCCATCTCATACTGCCCATGTTCCAGCAAGCCGCCCAAACGACGCAGGCACACATAGTTGGCGCGCCCCTTGATCAAAGCCACGCGCACGTCGCGCGTCTCCGGTGCCGCCGATGTCCCCCCCGCTGACGCCACCACCTGCCGCACCAGTGGCAGATCCTTTTCGAGCAGTTGCGCCTGCAGGTTGCGCGTATTGGTACTGACCACCACTGGCACGTCATTCAACTTGGCCCACAACACGGCTGGCAGCAGGTACGCCACGCTCTTGCCCACGCCGGTACCCGCTTCCATCAACAGATGCCGCGCCCCGTTAAACGCCTCCACAACCAGGCGCAGCATTTCGATCTGTCCGGGGCGAGGCTCATATCCCGGCATCAATTGCGCCATCGGGCCCGCCGGCTGCAGGAGGTTGCTCACGGCCTCGACATCCAGCGGCGAACAATCCGCATGGGTCGGGACCGTCCGTGAGAACTGCCGCAGCGCCTCAGCTCGGAAGGTCTCCTGCCAGGCTCCACACGCTTTGCCCCTGTCGCGCACTACGGCGGCCCAGCGGCCGAACCAGCGCGCCAGTTCCGCCTCGTCCACTTCCCGCAGCAGGAGTTCCATGGTCTCCAAGGCCCAGAGCGGCATGTCGCTAAAACAACGTCCCATCGCCTCGCCAGCCTGCCACAGCGCCCGCGCACCAACCGGTTCGGTCGTCAGCGCCGCCAACATCTGTGCTACATTCTCCGCGGATGACGAAGGCCTCGCATACCGGAACAGCTCCACGAAATCCAGCACCACTGCGGCACCGCCCTCCGGACTGCCGGCCAGCAATTCGTGCAGGGCCTCCACATCATTAGTCAGATAAAGAGCGCCGGTCGGCCCCCGCGGCGCCAGCGCGGTTGCGGTGGGAGGATGCATGGAAAAGAGTGCCCGTCCGTCCGGCGCACGACCCACCCAAACAGCTTGAAAATCAACCGACATGTCTACATTGTTTCACTCGTGACCGGCAGATGCAAGCCGTTCTGTGCAAGCGCATCAACCCAGCGGCGGCTGGTCCAGTTCGTGCTGGATCTCCTCACACTGGCGGGAGAGTTGATCGATCTCCTGCCGCCAGTACAGATCCGACCCCCAACCGACCACCGTCTGCACAAACCCCTGATCGGCCTGTTGCCGGCCGCACCACGCGGCATAATGCACGTAGCGCATGGCGCGTAACGCCTCCACCAGGCGCAATGACCCCCAGTCGAACGGGTGAAAGGTCTCATACCCCTCCACCAGCGCATCGAGTTCGACCAGACAGTCGCGCGGATGTCCAGGTAGCAACATCCAGATGTCCTGCACAACGGGCCCGACCATCATGTCATCAAAATCAATCAGATGGAACGCCTCACCGGGACGGTGCAAAATGTTACCCCGGTGGCAATCGCCATGGATACGCTGGGGCACCACGCTGACAAACAGCGGCTCGATCAACACACGGATCTGATCTACGATGGCGCCAAACTCCGTCCGGAGCGCGCCGGGGATAAAGGCTCCATCCAGCAGAAAGCGCCGCTGCGCGGCCAGCGATGTGCCTGGCCCCAGTCGCACACGATCACGGGGCAGGTGTTGTGCGCCAACATTGTGCATCCGGGCCAATAAGCGGCCCAACTGCTGCCAGTCCGCCGCACCCGGTTCTTCCATCGGACGCCCCCCGCAGCGGGGAAAAATGGCAAAAGGCAGGCCATCCACCACCTGCAACTGTCGGCCATCCCGGCCGGGTAACGGCGGAACCACCGGAAGTTCCTCTATGGCCAGTTCCGTCACAAACGCCAGTTCATCCTGCAAGGCCGTCATACTCCAGCGCCCCGGACGATAAAACTTGGCGATGATGAACCTGCCATCATCCAGCCCAATCTCGAACACCCGGTTGATATAGCTCGCGCGCGGACGGCACACACCCGTGCCGCGGCAGGCAAAAGCGGATTCCATTAGATCCAGCACCCG
>CAYSHQ010000045.1:0-10264 GCA_964430835.1 uncultured Lentisphaerales bacterium | reverse complement strand
TCCCTGTAAACGCCCCCGCCCGGCGTAGTATGATACGCTCCGTTTTTTTCACTTCGTCTCCAGTCGGCTGCCCGGGCATGACTGAGCACCGACGAAAGGCGTAGCATCGTGTCCAACCTGCGCAGCGATCCGACCGAGCTCCCCGGCGTACTGATTATCACACCGGCCGTGTACCATGATGCGCGCGGCAACTTCCGCGAAGTTTACCGGCGTGACGCCTATGCCGAGGCTGGCCTCCCGCCGGAGTTCGTCCAGGACAACCAATCGCACTCCGTGCAAAACGTGGTGCGCGGACTGCACTTCCAGACCCGCAAACCACAAGGCAAACTGATCTGTGTGCTGCGCGGCGCGATTCTGGACGTGGTGGTGGATATCCGGCGCGATTCACCCACCTTCGGCCAGCATGTGGCAATCGAACTCTCCGAGCAGAATAACCGCCAGCTTTTCGTCCCGGCTGGTTTCGCGCACGGCTTTGGCGTGCTCAGCGCCGAAGCAGACGTGCTCTACAAATGCACGGACTTCTACGACCCCGGGGCCGAAGGTGGCATCCGCTGGAACGACCCGGATCTGGCCATTGCCTGGCCGATCCCCGTGCCCCTGCTCTCGGCCAAAGACGCGGTACTGCCGCGCCTGGCAGAAATTCCACGCGACCTGCTCCCCCTCGCCACCCAGCATCCGCACGCGTAACCCATCTCGCACCGTACCTACTCCGGTGGGCAGGGTTCCGCGTTCCCTGGCGCCTGAACAGCGACAACAAAACCATAGATTTCCCGCGACGGGGATCCTACACTCTGCGCCCATGGATGCGACACATATCAATACCGTAGCACAAGAGCAGCCCGCCTGGCGCCGACTCATACCCTTTGCGGCCATCTCCGTGGGGATGATTGCGCTGGGGTTGATACCTGCCGTGCGCGACCACCTGCAGCCAGAGGCACTAGCCAACTGGGCTCGGGAACTGGGCGGATGGGCCATCGTGGCCATTGCGCTGGTAGCCATTTTTTCGCCACTGGCCTTCCTGCCGCGCGCACCGATTGCGCTGGTCTGCGGTCTGCTCTACGGCGTGACGCTGGGCAGCCTGCTGGCCAATAGCGCTTCCCTGATCGGCGCCTGGCTGCACTTCCGGCTGGCGCGGCATGCGCTGGGGCGGCTCGGCCGCCAGCATCCGGTGGCCGAACGCTGGCGGCGCGCGCTGGCCAACCCACGTACCGCCTTTCTGGCGCTCTTCCTGATGCGTGCCTTTCCACTCTCGAATTTCACGGCCACGAATATTCTCGCGGGTGCGCTGCGCATGCGGGGCCGGATCTACCTCCCGGCCACGTTCCTTGGGATGATCCCATCCACACTCTTCTATGCCTGCTGCGGCAAGCTGGTACGTAACCCCTCCAAAGAGTTCTACCTGCTGCTGGGCGCCCTCTTCCTCGTACTCCTGCTCGGAACCTTCCTCGCCGGCAAGCGCTACCTGCATAGCGATGAGAAACCAGCAGACCAGCAAGGCTAGCGTTAGCGCCAAAGACGCCGCCACACACCAAGAATTACCATATCCCCACCCCTCCCGCCCCCTCAGCGAGCCGGTTCCCACCCGGCCGCTCATGCCCGCGGCAGCTGACCTGCGCCCATAAAAATCGTGCGCCTCTAAGGCCGCAGCCAAAACCGCACCGTACCGCACCCTATCACAACCCATTGAACTCAAGTGATTTACAAACCAATGAGTTAACGTTAGAACGCGTGTGCATTTTTTCTATTTTTGTGGTTGCATTGCCGTGCGGTTAACGATATATTTTATCTCGCAGGGCTGAAAAGGAAGGAACCCAAACCACCGAGCGGGCCCTGCAAGAACCGACAGTTTAGAATCTCACACCCCACACTAATAAATATATATCCCATACACCTCCGCGCCACCGGACACCCCCATGTCCGGTGGCGCATTTTTTTGTGAATAAATGATCGCCCCCACCCCGAGGTTCCGTTCCACCGTTGCCAAGGCACCCCCCACCTGCTACGTTCTTGCCATGCCGCCCCAAAATAACCTGCCGCCGGATTTCTGGACGCGTCTGGCCGAAGCAGAAATTAGCACCACTCTGCGCGCACTTCCCGCGCCCTTACGGGCACGCCTGCAGGAGATCCCCATCCAGCTACAGGATCACCCCGCCAGCACCGGACTTCCGGCGGGCGACCACGACCTGCTCGGCCTCTTCGAAGGCCCCTGCTATGGCGACCCGGCACTGGACCTCACGCCGCTCGCCCCCACGATTACCCTCTTTCTCGATAATCTGCGCGCAGAAACCGGAAACGACCCCATCCGTTTCCGACAGGAGGTCCGCACCACCCTCCTGCATGAAATTGGCCACTTCCTCGGCTTGGACGAGGACGCCCTGCTGGCCCGCGACCTGCAGTAGGACCCCGTGGGTAGTTAGCCTTGACAGGCAACGGCCCGACACCTACTTTGTCCCCACCTCTGACAAGTTGGCCGTTCGCACGCGATGGAAACCGTACATACATGACCACCTGGCTCAACCCACTCGCCGCCACAGGCCAATGCGCGGAAGGAAACCGCGCCAACCCAACCATGAGCGACACCCCCCCTCCAGTGCTCCCTGCGTCCCACGCGGCACCGGCCATCCGCTATCCGCCGGACCTGCCGATCACGACGCATCGAGAGACCATCGCCGCCGCGCTGCGTCAGCACCAAGTCGTGATCGTCTGTGGCGACACCGGCTCCGGCAAGACCACGCAAATCCCCAAGATCGCGCTGGAGATGGGGCGTGGCCAGCATGCCCGCATCGGCTGCACCCAGCCGCGCCGCCTCGCCGCCGTCACGGTTGCCACGCGCGTCGCCGAGGAGTTTGGCCAGCCCCCTGGCCAGTTCATCGGCTACCACCACCGCTTTGAACAGCGCCTCAGCGCCGAGTCGCGGATCGTGTTCATGACCGACGGCATCCTGCTGGCCGAAACCCGCCGTGACCGCCTGCTGCGCGCCTACGACACCCTGATCATTGACGAAGCCCACGAGCGCTCCCTCAATATCGATTTTCTGCTCGGCATTCTGCAAGGGATCCTGCCGCGCCGGCCGGACTTGAAGCTCATCGTCAGTTCCGCCACGCTCGACGGCGAACGCTTCGCCGATTTCTTTGGCGGCGTACCCGTACTGCGCATTCCCGGCCGGCTGCACCCGATCGACCTGCGCTACCGCCCGCCCGAAGAGGACGATGCCGATCTGCCGCGCCTCATCGCCAATGCCGTGGATGAACTCGATGGCGAAGCCGCCGGCGACATCCTCGTCTTCCTCCCCGGCGAACGCGACATCCGCGAAACCGCCGACACGCTGCAAGGGCGACGCCTGCCCAACACCGAGGTCATCCCGCTGCTCGCCTCGCTCCCCGCCGGCGAACAGCAGCGCGCTTTCCGTCTCTCCGCCAACCGCCGCATCGTCCTGGCCACCAACGTCGCCGAAACCTCGGTCACCATCCCCGGCATCCGCTATGTGATTGACTCCGGCCTTGCGCGCATCAGCCGCTACCACCACCGCACACGCGTCCAGCGCCTGCACATCGAGCCCATTTCGCAGGCGAGCGCCAACCAGCGCATGGGGCGCTGTGGCCGCCTCGGCCCCGGCGTTTGCATCCGCCTCTATGCGGAGGACGATTTCCGCCAGCGCGACGCCTATACCGATCCCGAGATTTTGCGCGCCAGTCTGGCCGGCGTGATTCTCACCATGCTCGACCTGCGGCTGGGCGACATCGCCCGCTTCCCGTTTCTCGATCCGCCCTCCCCCAACATGATCAAGGAAGGGTACCGCGAACTCCTTGAGCTCGGTGCCCTGACCGAACGCCCCGCCGCGCCACCCGGCGCGCCCGCGGCCGCCCCCGCACACCTGCCACCGACCCTCTCCGCCATCGGTTCCCGCCTCGCCCACCTCCCCGTGGAACCGCGCCTCGGCCGCATCCTCCTGGCAGCGCACGAAGAGAAGGCGCTGCGTGACGCTCTCATCGTCGTGGCCGCCCTGGAGTGCGATGATCCGCGCCGCCGCCCCATCGAAAAGCAAGCCGAAGCCGACAGTTGCCACGCGCGCTTCCTGACCCCGCACTCCGACTTTGCCGCCCTGCTGCAACTCTGGCGTTGGTATGACGACCAAACCCGCCAAGCCTCGCAAGGTGTCGCCCGCCGCCTCTGCCGCGACCACTTCCTCTCCTTCCCCCGCATGAAGGAGTGGCGCGACCTGCGCGACCAACTGGAACGCCTCAGCCGCGAACTCCACCTCGATCCGCAAAGCGCCACAGGCGGCGACATCGGCCTGCACCGCGCCCTGCTGACCGGCCTGCTCGGCTCCATCGGCCTGCGTGATCCCGAGACCAACGACTACCGCGGCCCGCATGGGCTGCGCTTTGCCCTCTTCCCCGGCTCCGGCCTGTTAAAGAAACGCAAGCACGAGCAGCAGCCGCGCCCCTCATCGCCCGACCGCCACCAGCCGCCCCGCCCCGCCCCGCTCACCTGGCTGATGGCCGGTGAAATGGTCGAAACCTCCCGCCTCTACGCCCGCCAGGCTGCCAGCATTGACCCCTCCTGGATCGAACCGCTGGCCCGCCACCTCTGCAAATACTCCTACCACTCCCCGGAGTGGGATGCGGAAAAGGGGTTTGTGCGCGTGCGGGAACGCGTGACCCTCTACGGCCTGGTGCTGGTCGAAAACCGCCTGCGCGACTACTCCCGCATTGCCCCGGTCGAAGCACGCACGCTCTTCATCCGCCACGCCCTCGTGGCCGGCGAATTCCCTCGCCCGCCCCCCTTTCTGGCAAGCAACTTCGCGCGACTCGAAGCCCTGCGCCTGGCAGAACAAAAGACGCGTCGGCATGGCCAATTGCTCGACGAAGAGGCCATCGTCGCCTTCTACGACCGCCGCCTGCCGCCCGACATCTGTAATGCCGACGCGCTGCGCCGCTGGGCCCGCCAGGCCTCCGCGCTGGACGTGGCCGCGCTGGAGTTCGGCCCCGAAGATCTCCCTTCGGCCGACATCGCCACCGGCTACCCCGACACCATCACCGTCGCCGGCCACCACCTCGCGCTCACCTACCACCACAACCCGGGCGAATCCGACGACGGCATCGTCTGCACCCTCCCGGCGGCACTGCTCGAGAGCATCCGTGCCTGGCGCGCCGAATGGCTCGTGCCGGGTGCCTTGCCGGACAAAGTGCACTGGATGCTCTCCACCCTCCCTGGCAAGACACGGCGACTCCTCGCACCACTCGACGAAACCGTGGCCATGTGCCTCTCACGCATGTCGCCCGGCCGCGAACCGCTGACTACGGCACTGGCCCGCGCCCTCGGCGAGGCCCGCGGCATCCGCATCCCGCCCGAGACCTGGCGCGAGGAAGACGCCCCCAACTACCTGCGCGTGCTCTTCCGCGTCGTCACACCCGAGGGGAAGGAATTGGGCCAGGGGCGCGACCTCGACACGTTGGCGCGCCTCTTTGCGCCTGCCACAACCCCGAAAGCCGCCGCGCACCCACCCGCCACGCCAACCGACCGCTGGCAGCGCGACAACCTCGTGCGCTGGGATTTCGAGGAAATCCCCGCGCAAATGGATTTCGGCCGCGCGGGGTGGCCCATCATCAACTACCCGGCACTGGTGGATGCCGGCACCACGGTCAGCCTGCGCCTCTTTGCCGACCCGACCACTGCCCACGCCAACCACGAAGCGGGGGTGGTGCGCCTGATCCTGCTGGCACTCGGGCGCCTCGGCAAGCTGCTTACGCACCCGGGCGTCTGGCCGCGTTCGGTACAGGCCTTGCTGCGCGAAGCGGAGATTCCCGAAGCGCAACTCTCCGAGGAGATCACGCGCGCCGCCATTGCCCACACGTGCCTCGACGATCGGCCCGCGGTGCGCGATGCCGCCACCTTCCAAGAGCGGCTCGAGGCCTGCCAGGCCACGCTCGGCGTCGCGCAAGTGGAACTGACCCGGCGCATCCGTGCCATCCTCGAAGAAACGGCGACCCTGCAGACCGCCATGCGGCAATCTACCCCACCGGTGCCACCTGCCACGCGCAGCGAACTCGCCTCGCAACTGGCCTGGCTGATCTTCCCCGGCTTTGTGACGAGCGTACCGTGGGTAACGCTGGCCAACTATCCGCGCTACCTCGAGGCCATACGCATCCGTATGGAGCGAGCCCGCGTGAACCCGGCAGGCGACGCCCGCAAACAGGCGGAGTTCGCCCCGCACTGGCAGCGCTATGAAGCGTTCACCGAACTCGAGAAGAAACCGGTGCACGACCGTGCCGCCCTGCAGGAATACCGCTGGCTCACCGAAGAGTTCCGCATCTCCCTCTTCGCGCAGGAACTCCGCACCGCGCTCCCCGTCTCCGCCAAGCGACTGGACACGCTCTGGACCAAAGCCCTCACCATGCAAGCCGGTACAGCGTAACCGTCGTGTCACAGTTGATCGCGACAAACTGATTTGTGCCCACCAGGTGCAGTTGCAAGGCCGGTTTCGGCAGGGGGAGCGACGCCAGACTCCGCACCGCACCGGCCTTGCCGTCAGCCTCCAAAAGCAGGATCTTGTCCGTTGTGCTCAGAAACCAGCGCGCCGAGTCCGGAAAGAAGCCGGCTCCCGTTGCCTTGCCATAGGCTGCCCATGCGCACACATCATCCGCTTGTACGCCCGCACCATGCTTCTCTTTCCAGGCCGCGATGATTTCGGCAGCGCGCGTCTTCACTTCCGGTTCATCGTTCGTCAAGGCACCTTGAAGCACCGGCAGCGCCCCGGGGCCAAGCTCCAGCAAATCCCGTTGCGCGCGATCCCTGGCGGCGGCCGACGCATGCCCCAATGCAGCAACCAGCTTGGCGGCAGGCCCCGGCGGCTCAGCCACGCCCTGCTTGATCCGGAAGTATTGAGATTCCAACCTGTTCTCGCCTGTCAAGACGACGACAACATAGTGCTGCCTGTCTCCGGAGAGGATACTGAGGTCATAATGTGCGGCCGTGCCATGCGCATGGGCGGTCAACACACGTGAAGTCGTCTGGAGGTCCCATAACTCAACCGTCTCGGCCGTGGTCCGCCGCGTGACATAGGCGCCGCCAGGCGAATGCGTGAGAACCGGACTATCTTTTGTTTCCTGCGCGAATATCCGCCGCCCCCGGACCTGCCCTGTTCTGGGATCGATACGCCATAGTTGTGCGCGGCTCACCGCCCCGAAACTGCCGTCGGCCATCGACACCAAGACGCTTCCTTTGGGCACATGGAACTCCGCGACAAGTTTGCCGCTCCTGCTGTCCAAGGTCCACGCCTTCCCTTCGTAGGAAGCCCCAACGATGAACTCATCGGACTGGGCGAGATTGCCGATATCCCGCAGGCATGCATTGGTGATCACAACCGGCGCGGCGAGCTCCCGGGCATCAACCATCATCACTTGACCGATGGCGCGCACCGCGACGCGTGGATTCTGCACGTTTCGAGGTACGGATGCACCGACTGGCATATCCAAGGATTGCCGATTCAGGGTGTTGACCTCCATCTTTTCGGCATCAACAACCCATGCGGCATGGTCAAAGGAACCCGCCGCCAACCATCGGCCATCCGGGCTCATCGTCAGGTCAACGAGCGAGCCCAGGCGGCGCGTGGCTGCGATCGTCTTGCCCGTCGCGAGATCAATCTTCATGATGATGCCATCAAGTCCTGAGCAGTAGAGACTCCTGCTATCCCGCGCGAAGAGCATCCCATTGAGATCGCCTGCATTCAGGACCGGGAAGCTGCTCCCTGTCTGCTTCGCGATATGCCAGACCATAACGCCCTTATCGTCGGGTGTCGGATAGGCCAGGCACCGGCCATCCGGCGAAAAAGCCACGGTCCATACCGTACTGTTCGCGGCTGCTTTCGGAAAAGCGTGGAGCACCTTGCCTTCCTTCATATCCCACAGGCGGGCACTGTTCTCATGCGAGTTCTGATCTCCCGTGACCACCAGGGACTCATCCGGTGAAACGGCAAGGCTGTGAACACGCGCCATATCACCCTGAAAAGTCCGCACCCGCTTCCCGCTCTCCATATCCCAGACACTGATATCGCCACCCCCCCCCCACTGGCCACCGCCGATGACCTTCCGCCCCTGGTCAAAAAGACGGAGAAAGTGACATTTGTAGGTCGGCGTGTCAAACTTGCGAACCAAGCGGCCATCCGCCAGGTTCCAGAGCGAAATCTCCGGAGCAGTCTCAGGCGTATCACAATCCAGGCCGAACGGGGGGGCCGATGAAGTAAGCAACGTATCGCCGGGCGCGAAGCGCACACAATAGACCGCCGCGCCCTGCTTCACGACGATGTCGCGCACCTTTCGGTGATTACGCAGATCCCACAGGGACACCTTGCCGTCTTCGTCAGCAGTCGCAAGCAGTGTTCCGTCGGGCGAGAAGTCAACCGACCAGACCGATGCGTCATGCCGCAGGAAGGTGTCGCCGTACTGCGCCTCGATCTTCAGACTCGGCATCCCCGCCGGCGAGGCCCCAGCGCCATTTGCCGTGCCTTGCGACCAGAGCACGGCGGCGGCAACCGCCATGCGCGCAGCTCTTCCGGCCCACCGGCCGCGCGTGGAACAGACGTGCCAACTGGCGATCCAGTGGCCCATGCTTTCCACCCAGGCGCCCAGTTGTTCGGGCGCGCGGAGGGCCAGATAGAACCGACACTGCATCTGCGGCATCTTCAACATCGCAATATACTCTAGTTTTGCCGTTGAGCTGTCCAGTTCAATTTGGGTGCCCCATACTAGAACATTTGTTCTGGATCTCGCACCCGCAAGACGCTACCGTGTGGGCATGGACGGGTTTTATCAGGATTGCACACTGCTGCATGTTGATGCCGACGGCTTTTTTGCCGGGGTGGAACAGGCGCTGGACCCGGCCCTGCGAGGCCGCCCGGTTGTGACCGGCGCCGAGCGCGGCATTATTGCCGCGGCCAGTTACGAGGCCAAGGCCCGCGGCATCAGCCGTGGCCTGCAGTTGCATGAGGCCCGGCGCCTCTGCCCCGAGTTGGTGGTGGTGCCATCCGACTATGAAGCCTACAGCCTCTACTCCCAACGGCTGTTCGCGATCCTGCGGCGCTATACCCCGCTGGTGGAGGAGTACTCGATTGACGAGGCCTTTGGCGACCTCTCCGGTTGCGGCCGGATCCTCAAGGCGCCACTGGAGTCCGTGGCAGCAGAGATCCGGCAGGCCGTCGCCAGCGAGATGGGGTTTACGGTCTCGGTGGGGATCAGCCTGACCAAGACCATCGCCAAGATCTGCTCGAAGTTCCGCAAGCCTAATGGGCAGACCATTGTGCAGCGTGCGCATCTGCCCGTCCTGCTGCGCCGCACCCCCATTGCCAAAGTCTGGGGGATCGGACCGGCCAGCGCAGCCAAGCTCCAAGCCCGGGGGATTGCGACGGCCTACGACTTCAGCCGCATGGAGGAAGGCGAGGTGCTGCGCTTGCTGCACAAACCCGGCCACGCCACCTGGCGCGAACTGCACGGCTACCGTATGCTGCCGCTCGAACTGGCCACCAAGTCGTGCTACCAGAGCATGATGAAGGGGCACACCTTCGCGCCGCCCAGCGCCGAACCGCGCCTCGTATTTGCCGAAGCGGTGCGGAACATGGGGGCGGCCCTGGCCAAACTGCGCCGCCACCGCCATCTGGCGCAAGAGATCGGGCTCTGCCTGCGCCGCCAGGACTACACCCACCAGGCCGCCAGCGCCCCGTTCCCCCACCCCACCTGCCACGACTGCGAAGCCGTGCCGATCGTACGGCAACTCTTCGACCTGCTCTTCCAACCCGGCGAGCCCTACCGCTCCACCATGATCTGGCTGGGCGGGCTTCTCCCGGAGGAACAGCGCCAACTGGATCTGTTTGCCGACACGCCTCTGCGCCAGAGCTACGGCAGGCTGGATGAAGCCGTGGATCGCCTGCACAAACGCTACGGACAAAACGTCGTCACGCCGGCCGCCATGCTGGGAAGCCGCTTGAAGGCGTACCATGCGCGGGATGCCGCGCCGGAGCGTCACCACGCCCTGCTCCCGGGGGAGAGCGCCCAACGCCGACTGGCCATCCCGCGTATGACGCTGTCGAATCCGGTCTAGGCCTGGATCGCGCGGCCCACGGCCCGCGGCGGGCCGGGGCTACTGACTGCGCCATGCCCCCGGGTGCGCCGAGAGCGAGAACCCGATGCGCTGCCTTCGGCTTTATTCGCTATCGGTAACTGCTCAGGTGCCAGTGTTCGGTGTTCAGGACGGCAGAAGGGGGGTAGGT
>CAYSHQ010000044.1:6970-10270 GCA_964430835.1 uncultured Lentisphaerales bacterium | reverse complement strand
AAACGAATTGAAAATACCACTTGCCATATAGTGGCAGAGGGAGTATTCTGCTTTCAGAATAACGTCGGCATTGGGATTGTAGAAGTTTTTGTGATGTGTGGTGTAGGGGTGTTGCCCGGTGGTGGATTCTGGTGTGTGCCGGGTGCTGGGGTAAGCAGACTGCATAATTTACGTGGACGGAGTCTGCCCGGAACCAGCATTTTGTTGAACCGTGATGAGAAATGGGGGGTGTTATGTGTGGTCGTTTTCAGCGTGATCTGGCGGCGTTTGCGGGTGTGTGCAGTTTGGTTTTTTTGGGGGGGTGTCGGACCGTGGTGGAGATGCCACCCGCTGCCGTACCGGCGCCTGCTGTCACCGTCCTGATGCCCGGGGACGATGTGGAGATATTTGTCTTTGCTACACCCGAGTTGAATATCGTGCAGAAGGTGCGGCCCGATGGCAAGATCGCGGTGAAGCTCTTCGGCGAGCTCTTGGTCGCCGGTAAAGAGCCCGTACAGGTACAGCAGGAGTTGATGGCATTATATGAGAAGCAGCTGCAGGTCAAGGCCATTACCGTAATCGCGCGCAGTTCAGCTGCCGTCTATGTGACCGGTGCCGTGATGCGCCCGGGGAAGGTGGACTATCTGCGGCCGATGACGGTGCTGGATGCGGTTATGGAGTGCGGGGGGTTTGATGCTCGGGCGGGTGCACGACGCAATCAGGTGCGGGTCTTGCGACGGGACGGCGATCAGGTGCACAGTTATCAGTTGGATCTGGATGCGATCTTGACGCAGGGAGAAAAGGGCTCTGTATTTCTCCGGCCGTTCGATACCGTCTATGTTCCGGGATCCTGGTAGAGAGGGCTTTGCCATGTTGAGAAAGGCTGATCCATTGGCGGATTCCTTCGCACGCATACGTGTCGCAAGCAGGTCGTCGCTGCATGCCGAGGGGGTCTTCAAGGCGTTTCTGGTGCATGAACGTGCCTTGGCGGAACGCCAGGGTCAATCGGTGAGTGTCTTGGCCTTCCGGCTGCCGTATGATCGTGCGCGTCCCCTTGCCATCAAGCGCTTGGGGCAGACCAGTGCGGTGTGTCTGCGGCGTGTGGATGTCGTGGGGTGGATGGACGTATCCACCGTTGGGGTGATGCTCCCCTGCACGTCTGCGGACCAGGCTGCGGCGGTAGGTCGTAAGCTGGACGAGCAGTTGGCGGCTCATGGTGGGCCGCTGGCTTATGACATCTACACGTTTCCCACCGAGCAACCCGACGCCGGGCATCCTGCCGCATCACCAGGCGGGCCGACCGCGTGTAGCCCTTTCCCCGGGAGCGCGGCCAGTCCGTCCTCGCAGCCGAGCAGGCAGGTAAATCTGATACCACTCGATGACCTGTGCGTTCCTCCGCCCCCGCGTTGGAAGCGGCTGTCGGACATTGTACTCGCGCTACTGGCGATCCTCGTTGCTACCCCTTGGATGTTGGGGATCGCCCTATGGATCAAGAGCGTCGCGCCCGGCCCCGTACTGTTTCATCAGGAACGGGTCGGGTATCGGGGGCGTCGCTTCCTGCTCTATAAATTCCGGTCGATGCATGTGGTGGCGGATGCGCAGGTTCATCAACAGCACCTGGAAGCGCTCATGACCACGAATGCCCGGCTGACGAAGCTTGATCATCAGGATGCCCGGTTGATTCCCGGTGGCAGGGTGCTGCGGGCCTCCGGTCTGGATGAGTTGCCGCAGTTGTTCAATATTCTGTGCGGCGATATGAGCCTCATCGGCCCCCGGCCCTGCGTGCCGTACGAATATGCGATGTTCCGGGCCTGGCATAAGCGCCGCTTCCACGTCTACCCCGGGGTAACCGGGTTGTGGCAGGTGTCCGGCAAGAATGCGACCACGTTTGAGGAGATGATGCGCTTGGATAATGCCTACACGCTGCAGCCCTCCTTCCTGCAGGACCTGCGCATATTGGTAAAGACCGTGCCGGTGATCTGTGAACAGGTCTGGGAAACCCTTAACAATAACAGGAAGTAGAAAGCAGCATGAATAAACCAGTTAAGATCGCGGTGGTGGGGTGCGGGTATTGGGGGCCAAACCTCGTGCGCAATTTCCGCAGCTTTTCCGATTGCCAGCTCATCGATGTGTGTGATACCAGTCAGACGCGTCTGGATCACATGCGGGCCCTCTATCCAGATCTGGTTACGCACCGCTCGCTGGAGGCGATGTTAGCTGGTCCGGATCTGGATGCGGTGGTCATCGCTACACCGGTGCACCAGCATTACAAGCTTGCTAAGCAGTGCCTGTCGGCCGGCAAGCATGCCCTGATCGAAAAGCCGATGGCCGCCACATCCGCGCAATGCCGGGAACTGGCTGACCTCGCATGCGCGCAGGGCCTGACGCTGATGGTTGGGCACACCTTCCTCTACTCGCCCAATGTCCGGAAGATTAAGGAGATCATCAGCTCGGGGGAGATCGGCGATATTCATTATATCAGCTCTCGCCGCTTGAACCTTGGCCTCTTCCAAGAGGATATCAATGTGGTCTGGGACCTGGCCCCGCATGACATCTCGATTATCGAATTCCTGATGGATGAACTGCCGTGCGCCGTCAACTGCCAGGGGAACAGCAATGTCACGATCGGCATTGAGGATATTTGCAACACTACGCTTTCCTTCCAGAGTGGCCGGTTTGCTACCATCCAGAGCAGTTGGCTGGATCCGCGCAAAACGCGAGAGATGACCATTGTGGGTACAAAGAAAATGATCGTTTATGATGATCTGGAGACTATGCACAAGATTCGTATTTATGACCAGCGGGTGGAAAACCTGCCGCACTACAACACCTTTGCCGAATTTCATTATGCCTACTATTACGGGGACATTTACGTTCCTTATGTCAAGCAGGACGAGCCCTTGAAAGTCGAGTGCCGACACTTTGTCGATTGCATCTTGAGTAAAACCACGCCCATCTCCTCCGCTGAGCAGGGGGCCAATGTGGTCCGGATTTTAGAAGCCTCGTCGCATTCCCTGCGGCAGGGGGGTGCGCGTATCGCGGTCACGCCCTGAGTGCGGTGCGTTCAGGGGCGCCCTGCCGAGCCTGGTTGCAAGGCTGCGCGGGTGCGGGATGGTAAGTCAAGGCTATGGTGTCGGACGGGCAGGAGGCGGCCGCGGCCGCCCCCGGCCAAACCTCAAGGTGGAGCGCGGTATGGCCAATCTCGGACCTCGTATGATCGCCCCGGATGTCAAGCTGGGTGCGCGTGTTACGCTCTATGCGTTTACCAACCTGTATGGGTGCGAGATCGGCGACGATTCCAAGGTCGGCATGTTTGTGGAG
>CAYSHQ010000044.1:0-6959 GCA_964430835.1 uncultured Lentisphaerales bacterium | reverse complement strand
TCGGCCGACGCTGCAAAATCTCCAGTCATACTTTCATTTGCGAGGGTGTGACCATTGAGGATGAAGTGTTCGTCGGTCATAATGTCACCTTTACCAATGATCGGTTTCCGCGTGCCAGCAATGCGGATGGTTCGCTACAGACCGCGCGGGATTGGACTTGTATGCCGACGCTCGTGAAGCAGGGGGCCTCGATTGGTTCGGGCGTTACGCTGCTCTGTGGCATCACTGTGGGGGAGCATGCCATGATCGGCGCGGGCAGTGTGGTTACGCGGGACGTCCCCCCGCATGCGGTGGTGGCTGGCAATCCTGCCCGCCCCTTGCATGCGCGGGCGAAGGACAGCCCCGGTGTGGCGCGGTGAATATGCTTTCTTTCGTGAGGCGCTTGCAAAACCCGGGGAACGCCTCTCGTATCCTGGAGCGTAGGGCGGGCCTGGTGGTGGGTCGGTGAATACATCTAACGCGGGAGGTTGTTGTGAAAGTACCGTTTCTTGATTTGAAGGCTCCGTATCAAACGCTGCGTCAGCCGCTGCATGCGGCCATTGACGCCGTGCTGGAGTCCGCAGCCTTTGCGGGCGGGCCGTTTGTGGCCAGATTTGAAGAAGAATTTGCCGCGTATTGTGGTGCGCCGTACGCCGTGGGGGTGGGGAATGGCACGGATGCGCTGTGGTTGGTCATGCTGGCGCTCGGAATCGGTCGGGGCGACGAAGTCATCACGGTGCCCAACACCTTTATTGCCACCGCCGAGGCCATTAGTCTTTGTGGTGCCACGCCGGTCTTTGTGGATGTGGATCAGGTGACGTACACCCTGCAGCCGGACGCCTTGCAGCAGGCCATCACGCCTCGCACCCGGGCGATTATTCCTGTGCACCTGTTTGGGCAAACGGCGGACATGGATGCAATCCTGGAAATCGCGAGGCCGCTGGGCATTGCGGTGATCGAGGATGCCTGTCAGGCCCATGGTGCGAGGTATAAGGGGAAGATGGCGGGCACTTTGGGTTGCGCAGGTTGCTTCAGTTTCTATCCGGGCAAAAACCTGGGTGCCTATGGAGAGGCGGGCGCCGTGGTCACCCAGGATGAGACACTGGCCGCTAAGATCAGAGTATTGCGCGAGCATGGGCAGCCGCAGAAGTATATCCATTCGGTGTTGGGCTGGAATGCCCGCATGGATGGCATCCAAGGGGCCATCCTCAGTGTCAAACTGCCGCATCTCGATGCCGCTAACGACGCACGCCGTGCCCACGCCCGTCTTTATACCGAACTTCTGGCCGACGCGCCGGGAGTCCTCGTCCCCAAAGAAGCGTGCTACGCCAGACACGTTTTTCACATCTATGCGATCCGCACGCCACGGCGCGATGAACTGATTCGTCAGTTGGCCGCCAGAGAGATCGCCTGCGGTATCCATTATCCGGTGCCGTTGCATCTGCAACAAGCCTATGCTTCGCTCAATCTGCCTGCCGGGTCATTTCCTGTGGCCGAGCAATGCGCTCGCGAGTACGTCTCGCTGCCTATGTTTCCTGAATTGACCGCGGATCAGATCCGCTATGTTTGCGGCGAGATTCAGACGTGGAGCCATAGCTGATACGTGGCGCAACGGTATGTCCTTTCGGTTGCTTAACCCCCTGGGCGTTCCCGACTGGAATGTCCGCTTTGTTACGCCGGGTTCCGATTCGTTCTTCCTTACGCGCGAGTGGGCCAGTGTCATTCATGATTCGTACGGCTACACCCCCTGCTATTTGGTTGCGGATACTTACGAGGCGGTACCTATGTTGATGCCTCTCATGGATGTGCACAGTTGGTTAACTGGTTGCCGCGGTGTCTCGCTGCCATTTTCTGATTTTTGCGAACCGATCGGCCTGGTCCCCGCGCGGGCGGATGCGCTCCTCGCCGCAGTTGGGGATCTTGGTGCGCAGCGGGGGTGGCGCTATTGTGAGTTCCGGTCGGCTTCCGGCTTCGCGGCAGAAACCCCGGTGTTTGCAAGGTATTGGCGGCATAACCTCGATCTTGCCTCCGGAGAATACGTCTTGTTCAGCCGCTTATCTGGCTCGGTCCGGACCGCAATTCGTAAGGCCGCCAAAGCCGGCGTAACCGTTTCCTTCGGCCACTCGCGGGGTGCGCTTTGCGAGTTCTATAAGCTACATGCCCTGACGCGACGAGGCCATGGGTTGCCGGCGCAACCGTTTCGTTTCTTTGCCAGTTTGCATCGGCATGTTCTATCGGCTGGTCTGGGGGTGGTGGCCTTGGCTCATTATGAAGGACGTGCGATTGCCGCATCCGTCTTCGCCTTCCATGGCAGACAGGCCTTGTATAAATACGGTGCATCGGATAAGCATTATCAGAAACTCCGTGCTGCCAATCTAATCATGTGGGAAGCCATCCGTCGCTTTGTCGGCCAAGGGTATGCGCAACTCGCTATGGGGCGTACTGCCTTCGCGCACGATGGCCTACGACGGTTCAAGTTGGGGTGGGGGACCGCGGAAGCCGAAGTCGGCTATCGGCGCTACGATCTTCGTTCCCGGCAGTTCCAAACGCTTGCTGGTACTGATCGCGCAGCAGGATATGCATTTATTCGCGTTCTTCCCGTGTCGCTAGCCCGTATCGCAGGTGCCATCCTGTATCGTCATGTGGGGTAGACGTACAGCCCAGGTTCGCCCCCGCCATTCTTCCTGGAGCCCCTTCGTGATTTACGGTAAGTCGTTGTCAGTCAACTATGAAAAATTCAGGAGTCCTGCAGCCTATGACAGAACAAATCAGAGCGCCATTGTCCCCGCCTGCCCCCCTGGCCATCGGTGACCTCTACTATCTGTACTTTCGGCACAAGGGGAAGATTCTAGGCGGTTTGTTGTTGGGCGTCATAGCCGCCATAGGTATGTACGTGGCCAACCCTGCTGTCTATGAGTCGGAAGCACAGCTCATGGTCCGCTATGTTTCTGACTCCACCATCCTCGATCAGATGACCACGGGGGAGCGCATCACCGCGCCGGGGCGAGGTGGGGAGAACGTAATCAATTCCGAGATTGCCATTCTTGGCAGTCGTGATTTGGTAGAAAAGATTCTGGACGCGATGGGCGACAGCCCATTCATGGGGGATGCGACAAACCGCATCACTAAAGCGCTGCTTACGGAGCGGGTCATGTCCAGTATCCTGATTGAGACGCCTAAGAATAGCAACATCATCCTGGCCCGTTACGCCGATGCCAACCCTGCGGTAGCTCAGGATTTCCTGCGACGGCTAACGGAGTTATATCTCCAAAGACACGTTGAACTGCACCGCGCGAGCGGAGCGTATGAGTTCTTGCAGAAACAGACGGATGAGCTACGTGCGCGACTGATGGAGACTGAGGAGGACCTGCGTGTCGCCAAGCAGGCCGAAGGGATCGTCGCGATTGAGGATGCCAAGAAGGCCGTCACGGATCGGCTCAAGGAGTTGACCCGTGGTTTGGATGAAATGGAAACCGCCTTGGCGGCCTCCAAGGCGCGCGCCGGTTTGCTGGAGTCGGTCTCCCTCACGACCCCGACGTTGCCGATCGCTACCGGCATGGCCGAGACCGGCGAGCGCGCACGGATGGCAGAGTTGCGGATGAGCCTGGGGGGGTTGCAGAAGCGAGAGTCGGAGTTGTTGATGGCCTATACGGCTGACAGCATCCCGGTTGCCAATTTGCGCAAACAGATCGTAGAAATGCAACGCCTCCTATCGTTGAAGGAAGAGGAATTGGCCGCTTCCGTATTACCGCTGTCAGCCTCGGCGAGTGTCGGGGTAGCCACCAATACGACGCCGGAAATTCGCGAAGAGTGGGCCAACATGGCGGCGTTGAAGGCGCGTATCATGAACCAGAAGGAAATCTTGCAGCGCGTGCAGGGGGAGGCTAGGAAGGTGGACGCCGTAGAGGCCCGCATCGTCCAGTTGCAGCGTAGCAAGGAGATGCAAGAGGCCAACTACCGCTATTTCTGTCAAAGCCTTGAACATGCCCGCGTGGACGAAGCTCTGAACGCAGGCAAGATCACAAATATTACGATCGTCCAGCCGGCTACGCTGCCCGCTGCGCCGACGCGTCCGGGTCTTCCCAAAAAGATGGCTTTTGCGCTTCTGCTTGGGATTGCCTTCGGTCTGGTGCCGGCGTTGGTTCATGAGTTTGTGATTGATACAACCATCCGTCGGGCGTCGGAGTTGGGCAATCTCTTTCAGAAGCCATTTGTCATGACCCTGCCTGTCCTCACCGGTTTGGTAGGCCGTTCGCGTGGCACGCACGCCGCGCGCGGGGGGGTGGCAGGTGGGGACGCGGTGGTGAGTCCGGGCACGAACGCTAGTTTGACGCAGGCGCGTGCTCAGAGCAGTGCGGACATGGCCGTGTGTGAATTGTTCGATTCGGTGCGGGATCATTTCTTGCGGCAGATCTCCTTCGCCGGTTCGCCGGTGCCTTATGTGCTGGGGATCACGAGTTGCGCTTCTGGTGCCGGTTGTAGCACAATCGCGAACGAGTTGGCCGCCTCCTTGGCGCGCGAAGCCGGCGTACAGATCGCGCTGGTGGACGCCAGTACCGAGGCCATGATGCCGGTCTGCTATTCCGTCGATTCGCTGGGCCAGTTTGAAGTGCTGGATGTCCTCGCTGTGGCGCCTGCTGCAAGAAAAGAGGAAGAGGCCCCGGCCGCTTCTTCCTCCGGCCCGAGATTGCTGGCCGAAACCGCCGCCGCACCGCAAACGACCCAGCCGGTGGCCGACGCGCCGCAAAGAGCGTTGGCACTGCGGCTGCCGCGGTCAGGGACGCTGCCGGACTACGCCGGGCGGAATCAGTCGTTTGCCGCGATCATCCACAAGTTGCGTGAGGGGCCAGCGCCTTTTGTAATTGTGGATCTGCCGCCTGTGACTGAGACGGGGTTAACCCTGCGCGTGGCGTGGCTCCACTCCGGCTTGCTGATGGTGGTTCCTGCGGAAACGATCGCGCGGAACGTAGCCGGGATTGTCCACAAGTGGTTGCTCAAGTCGGATGCCACGGTTTTCGGTTGCATCCTGAACAAGCGCCGCAAATACGTCCCTGATTGGCTCTGCCAACAACTCTGAACGTCAGAGCCGTTCCCTCGGAGCTGATGCCCATGCGCAATATTTCCTACTACTACCGCCTCAAGAATGTTATGCCACGTTCCTGGCAGATTCGCTTGCGGCAGATTGTGGCGCGTCGCAAACGGCGTCAGGTTGCAGATATTTGGCCTATTCTGCCGACTGCCGGGAGTCCGCCGCCGGGCTGGCTAGGGTGGCCAGAGGGCAAAAAGTTTGCCTTGATTCTGACGCACGATGTGGAAACTCAGCGCGGCGTGGATCGCTGCCGAGCGATCATGGACGTGGAAGAGCGGTATGGTTGTCGCTCTGTATTTAACTTCGTGCCGGAACGGTATTCCGTCCCTGCCGATTTGCGCGCAGAGATGCGGGATCGCGGCTTTGAAGTCGGCATCCATGGTCTGCGCCATGACCTTTCCCTCTTCCAGTCTAAAGCTGAATTCACGCGGCAAGCACAGGCGATCAACCGTTACCTTCAGGCATGGGACGCGGTCGGCTTTCGTGCACCGTATATGATCAGTAACCTCGCTTGGATCCGCGACGGCCTCAAGCTGCACTACGACGCCTCAGCCTTCGATACCGACCCATTTGAACTGCAGCCGAATGGCATGGGTACGATCTTCCCGTTTTTTCTGAACGACCGGGCCGCAACGCCGTGCGCGCAAGAGGGTGCGACCAGCGATAGCCAGTCGTACCGTATGCCTGCTCAGATGGTGGAACTCCCCTACACGCTGCCACAGGATCATAATCTCTTCGTGCTCCTCGGCGAAACCACGATTGGGGTGTGGCAGACCAAGCTGGACTGGATCGTGGCCCAAGGTGGCATGGCCCTGCTCAATACGCACCCCGACTACATGCAGGCAGGCCCCCGACGGGCCGTCGATGAGTACCCCCTGTGGCTATATGAGAATTTCCTGGCTGATGTTCAGGCTCGTTATGTCGGCCAATACTGGCATGCGCTGCCGCGTGAGGTAGCGACCTTCTGCTGTGCGAATCCCGAGCGCGTGCGCCATGGCATTCCCCGCCGGATCTGCATGCTGGCGTATTCGTTTTACGATTATGATAATCGCATCCGACGCTATGCCGAAACGCTGGTCAAGGAAGGACATCAGGTGGAAGCCATTTCGCTCAGTTACCCGGGACAACCCCCGGGAGGTGTTTTGCGCGGTGTTACGGTGAGTCGCCTGCAAGCGCGGACGCGCAATGAAAAAGGGGCATTTTCCTACCTCTATCGCATTTTGCGCTTCTTGTGCCATGCCGCACAGGTGTTGGCTCAGAAGCACGCGCAACGACCGTTTGACCTGATCCATGTGCATTCGGTGCCTGATTTTGCCGTTTTTGCCGCCTGCCGACAGAAATGGCAGGGTGCACGTGTGATCCTGGATATTCATGATCTCGTGCCGGAATTTTATCTGAGTAAGTTTCGTGGCCGACACGGTGCGTACGCGTATGGTTGCTTGCGCTGGCTGGAGCGGCTCTCGGCCCGCTTTGCCGACCATGTCATCATCGCCAATCACCTCTGGTGGGAGATATTAAAAAAACGCTCCGTATCACCGGAAAAAAGTAGTGTGGTATTAAACAACGTCGATCTCGATATCTTCTATCGACATACCCGTACCCGGCAGGACGCGCGCTTTATCATTGTCTATCCTGGTGGCCTGCAATGGCATCAAGGCGTAGATATTGCCGTGCATGCTTTCGCGCAGATCGCAGCGCACGCACCCCAAGCCGAGTTTCACATTTATGGGGAAGGCAGTGAGAAGGTTTCGTTGCAGCGGATGATTCAATCGTTACACATTGAGTCACGCATTTTCATGTACCCGGCGGTTCCCTTTCAACAGGTGCCACAGGTTATGGCAAATGCGGATCTGGGGGTCGTGCCGAAACGGGCGGATGGTTTCGGCAATGA
>CAYSHQ010000043.1:0-10321 GCA_964430835.1 uncultured Lentisphaerales bacterium | reverse complement strand
GGATGGCGGCCAGGTCGCCATCGGTGCAGGCAAAGCGCACGTCTTCTTCCTCGCCACTTTTTACGACGGCGACGAAGCGCGGGAGTTCGCCCGTAGCGGCCGGGCGCTGGCGTAGGAGGGTAGCCACATCCACGCCGCGCCGCGCGATGCTGGCGGCCGTTTCCCGCAGCTGGACCAGGACATCCAGCAAGCCGCGCAGCTCCTCGACGCTCAGGGTGCGGCCGTCGGCGGTGCGCAACGACAAGTCGTCGCTGCCCAGGTCCAACTTTTTGCGTGTGAGGGCGTCCTCGCTGTCGACGTATTCCTCGCGCTGCTTGCGGGTCACCTTGTAGAGTGGTGGCTGTGCCAGGAAGATGTGGCCGCGTTCAATCAACTGCGGCATCTGGCGATAGAAGAAGGTCAGCAGCAGGGTGCGGATATGCGCTCCGTCCACATCGGCATCGGTCATGATGATGATCTTGTGGTAGCGCACCTTGGCCAGATCGAAGTCGTCGGTGCCGATGCCGGCGCCGATGGCGGTGACCAGGGTCCGGATTTCGTTGTTGCTGAGGATCTTGTCGAGGCGCGCCTTTTCCACGTTCAGCACCTTGCCGCGTAACGGCAGGATGGCTTGCGTCTCGCGGTTGCGGCCCTGCTTGGCGGAGCCGCCGGCGGAGTCACCTTCGACGATGTACAGCTCGCACTTGGTCGGGTCGCGCTCCGAGCAGTCCGCCAGCTTACCCGGCAGGGCGGCGGAATCGAGGGCGCCCTTGCGGCGGGTGAGGTCACGGGCCTTGCGCGCGGCGGCGCGGGCGCGGGCGGCCAGCACGGCCTTTTCCACGACCTTGCGTGCCACGGCCGGGTTTTCCTCGAAGAAGTTGCCGAGCTGCTCGTTAACAATGGCCGCTACAATGCCTTCCACCTCGCCATTGCCGAGCTTGGTCTTGGTTTGCCCCTCGAACTGGGGCTGCGGCACCTTGACGCTGACGATGGCGGTGATCCCTTCGCGGATGTCATCGCCGCTCATGGCCTCGTCGCCGGGCTTGATCAATTTGCTATCTGTGGCGTACTTGTTGACCGTGCGGGTCAGGGCGGAGCGGAAGCCGCTCAGGTGCGTGCCGCCTTCCACGGTGTTGATGTTGTTGCAGTAGCTGTGCTCGTTCTCGTTGTACGACTCGGTGTATTGCAACGCGATCTCGCATTCAATCGCGTCGCGCCGCCCCGTGAGGTAGATGACATTGGGATGGACGACACTCTTGTTGCGGTCCAGGTATTCCACGAACTCGATGATGCCGCCATTGAACAGGAAGGACTCCTCGCGCCCCTTCTCCGTGTCGGAGAAGCGGATCTCCACGCCGCGGTTCAGGAAGGCCAGTTCGCGCAGGCGGTTGGCCAGGATGTCCCATTCAAACCCCTGGCAGGTAAAGATGGTGTGGTCGGGGTGGAAGGTGATGCGCGTGCCGGTGCCTTTGGTCTCACCCACGACCTCCAGGGCTGTCACGGGATGGCCCCGTTCATAGCGCTGCCGGTAGATCTTCTCATGCTGGCGCACTTCCACGACCAGCCATTCGCTCAGGGCGTTGACACAGGTGACGCCCACGCCATGCAAACCGCCGGAGACCTTGTAGTTTGAGCCGTCGAACTTGCCGCCCGCGTGCAGTTTCGTCAGCACCACTTCCACGGCCGGCTTGCCTTCCGTTGGGTGCATATCCACCGGAATACCGCGCCCATCGTCGGTGATGGAGATGGAACCGTCGGGGTTGATCAGCACCTCGATATGCTTGCAATAGCCGGCCAACGCTTCATCGATCGAGTTGTCGACCACTTCGTAGACCAGGTGGTGATAGCCGCGCACTCCGGTGTCGCCGATATACATGGCCGGGCGTTTGCGGACGGCATCGAGTCCTTCCAGGACAGTAATGCTGCCGGCGGTATAGTCACCGGGTGTGGTCGCGGGCGGGTTCGGAAGCGGGTTCAGCTCTGTAACATCAGACATACTTTTCTCGCGTTTGCGTAAGATACGACAATGTATCGCAAACAGCTGAACCGCACAAGGTTCGATCCGGTTACGACAGCAATTCTCATTATGGCACTCGGCGGGTCCGGCGGCCCCGCCCTACCTGCCACAATTCGTCGATTTCACGTTGTTATTGGTAGGGCGGACCCGCCGGACCCGCCGACACAATTCCTAATGGGAATCGCTGCGGTTACGCTGCAAGGTACCGCAGAGGAGCAACCCGCTGGTTTCACGCGCCGCGCCACCCCTGTGAAGCGCACCCTTTAGCCCTCAGCTGCGCTGTTCATTTCTTGGCGGCCGTGGTGCGCGGTTTGGCGGCCCGGCGTGCTTTGGTAACAGGCTTGGTGGGAGCTGGTTCCGACTTCACTGTGGCCGGTTTCGGTTTGGCGGCAGCACGCGCTTTGGGTGCTGGTTTGGCGGAGGCTGACTTGGGCTTGGCCGCAGCGCGCGGCTTGGTGGGCCGGCGTTTGGCGGCTGCGGGTGCCGGGGCCGGAGTGGGGTCCGGTGCAGGGGCAGGTGCAGGTACAGGTGCGGGGGCCGGGGCCGGGGCCGGGGCAGGTACAGGGGCAGGTGCGGGCTTTGCGGCAGGTGCAGGTGCGGGTGTAGCGGCAGGTGTCGCGGTGGCCGGCGGGGTTTCCTTATGGAATAGTGCTTCAAACCGGCTATGGGCGGCGGATTCGCTCACGCGTTCCTTGGTGGCAGGCTCTGGCTTCGCGGTAAAGCGTGCACAGATATCGGTGGCCGCCACTTCGCGATTATTCAGGCCACAGCGTTGATGGAAGGGGTTGACGATGTAGTGCCGGCACCAGAGGCAACTGCGGCGCCGCTCGTCTGAGTGAAACACGCGCACGGCAGCGGGCTTATCCGTCTCTGTGAACACCCGCGGCCGGCCGTCGGCCTGCACAAACGGGGTCTGCGAAGCCGATGCGTAGCGATGGCCGCAGGCGGTGCAGACAAAAGATTCCGAGATCTTTTTGAAATCCTCATAAACCGGTTCGGCCCGTGCGAGCGCCACTCGCAGGCACGCCGTGCAACGAATCTCGAGAGAAGCAGCCATGGCGCTACAGGATAGCGTGCGCGGACCTGCGGAGCAAGTGGTGACTGCTGACTATTTGGCTATTTGGCTGTCTGGATTGACTTTGGTGGCTTGGGGGGGGTAACCTAAGTCCTCCTTGCCCCCGTTTTCGCTCTATGCCGGAGCGCTCCTTACGGGTGGAGCCGTCCATGTCCGCTGCACGATTACGATCAGTCATCAATGCGTGGGAGACAGTTCGCTACGAACTGCTCAATACGCGCATTTGTGATCTGGGGCTGCGGTTGCAAGGGGCGCCGATGGAGCCCTGCCTGCGCCAGCTGGAAGCGGAGTTTAAGACGCATGGCATCGTCTATCAGCCGCGCTTCTATTTGTCGGATAGCTGGGGGTGTCCCGATGAAGTGCCGATTATTGGGATCCCCTTCTACTGGGCCGATAAACGCCTGCTACGCATCGAGGAGGAGCAAACCGGCGAGGCCGAGAATAACACGGATTTCATGCAGTATCTGCGCCACGAAGGGGGGCATGCCATTAATTATGCCTACCGGCTTTGGGAAGATCCGGAGTGGACGCAGACGTTCGGCCGGTTCCATCAGGCGTACCGGGACGCGTTTGATCCCAATCCGTACAGTCGCCATTTTGTACGGCATATCGCGCATGGACGCCTGCATCGCACGACCTATGCGCAGAAACACCCAGATGATGATTTTGCGGAGACTTTTGCCGTCTGGCTGACCCCGCGCTCCGGCTGGCGCCGGCGGTACCAGAACTGGCCGGCCATGAAGAAGCTGCTCTATGTCGAGCGCCTGATTCGGCGCTTGCGCCGCAAACAGCCGTTGCGCACCAGCGGTCCACTGGTGGAACCCGTCTCGGCCTTGACGGTGACCCTGGCCGAGCACTATGGGCAGCGGGCGGAACGGTTCCGCACGCATGCGCAAGGGTTTGTAGACGACAAACTGCGCCGGGTCTTCCCGGAGCTGCGCGCCGGCACATCGTCTATTCCGGCGCAGGTATTTCTTCGTCGGCGGCGCAAGACGTTGATCCAGCGCATTGCGCACTGGTCCGATATGGAGCCGGAAGAGATCGAAATGCTGGTGGTCAAGTTGGAGGATCGCGCCCGTCTGCTGGGGTTGCGCAGCAAGAGTGGCGAGGATCTGGAACGGCTGGTGGATGTCGCTTCGCTGGTAACCGCCATGGCCGTCCAGTTCAATAATACCGGCGGTTTTACCCCGGTATCCTAGAGCTTGTCTCAAGTCTGCTTCAGCTCCGGCGGGAGGGGAAAACGGGCAGCATCGGTACATCCACATCAAACGGCGGACGTTCCCGGGCGGCGTCCAGGATCAGTTGCAACATCTTCGGGTAGGCGATGTCGGCGGCGGCGGCGGAACGCGCCAGCGCCACATCTTCTTCCAGGCAGGGGTTGCAGTTTACTTCCAGCACGTACGGCTCCTGATTTTCATCGAGCCGGATATCCACGCGGCCGTAGCCCCAGCCACCCACCGCGCGGAACGAGTCGATCGCCAGGCGTGAGATCCGTCGTTCCAGGGCCGGTTCCACGCTGGCCGGGCAGACCACCGAGGTCCTCTTGAACTCAACGGTGTTGGAGAGCCACTTGGCGGCATACGACATAATCGGCGGGATTTCCGGCGGGAGCTTTTCGTAGTTCACCTCGGCAAACGGCAGGACCCGGATGCGTTTGCCGCCCAGCAGGCCAATGTTGAATTCGCGCCCCGGCAGGAAGCGCTGTGCCAGGGCGGCCTGCCCGTAATCCCGCAGGATCTGGCGCACTTGGTTGCGCAGCGCTTTGGCCGAATGCACCACCGAGTCCCGGGTGAGCCCGATGCCGGCATGTTCCTGCGCCGGGTGAACAATGACGGGGTATTTCCAGCGGTTTCGGCTGACGTCGCCGATTCGCTCCAGGATGCGGCTCTCCGGCGGCACCGGCAGCCCGGCGCCTTGCAGCAGACTAATCGCCATGTATTTGTAGCGGCAGAGCCCGAGTGCCAAGGCCGAAGAGCCGGTCATCGGGAAGCCCATCATCCGCACGAGGGCCGCGACGCGCATCTCGTACAAGGCACCATGCACGACGTCGTCATATTGGTTAAAGACCACATCCGGCCGCAAGCGCGTGAGGCGGCGCTGGAATTTCATCAGATCGTTCGCGAGGGGGAGCAGCGTCACGCGATGGCCGAGTTTGCGGATAACGTAGGCCAGATGGCGTACGAACTTGCGCAATTCATCTGTATTGCCGCGATCGTCCGGCGTTTCCGGTGTCGCATCACGGTAGGCATTATATATCAGCGCAACATGGAGGGAGTGGCGAGCCATGTCCTTTATGTAACACCCGACCGGAGGCTTCTCAAGTCAAAAACGGTCTTCGTCTGAGAATGTCGGCTCAAACTTGCCAGTGGCGTTCTTGCACTTGGCCAATATCCGTCTCGGGCGTATAGGCTTTCAGGCGCAGCGCGCCCACCAGCAACGCCAGCAGCAGCACGCAGAAGGCGAGGGTTAGGATCCAGAAGAGCCAGACCGGCAGCGGCTGGCCATCTTGTATCGCCGGCAGGAAACCCGCCAGCGAACGCGCGCCCGGACAATGCGACCAGACCTTGACCAGCCAGGCGCCGCCGATGATCAGGAAGAGCCACACATAGTTGCGGCCAAAGCGGCGGAAGAGCGCCTCGCGCCGACTGATCTTGAAGGAGGGCAACGCCAGATCCTCAGCCAGTTGCTCGCGCCACTTGCGTTCATTGCTGGGTGCCTGCTGCAAGACCGCAGGCTGCAGGAAGTGCGCTTCGATCATGCGCACGCGTGCACGAAAGGCGTCATAATACCGGTAGCGGCGCGATTCAATAAAGAGCAGAAACAGGCAGATCAAATTGGCAAAAAAGAAGACAAAATGGGTGGCTTCCGCATGACTCAGTGCGTAGGTGATAATGGCCGTCGTGGCGGCGATGGCCCAGTTGGTGGTGAGATCCAGGCGTTGCCGCCAGAGCATGATGCGCCCTATCTCGCCCCGGTAGAAATGCGCCATCACCATGAAATAGTCTTTCTCGTCCATGGTCTTCGCGTGGGTCTCTGGTGTCGGCATGAGCTTGTTCCTCCCGGTGGTGCCACCGCACACCCCGTACGATAGGGGACTCGGCGTCCGCTGCCAAGCATCAAACGGGGGTGCTCCCATGGTCTTTTCCTGAAGCGCCACCTAACGCAGGCTGGCTGTAGTAAGGGCTTTGTGGTGCCCGCAGAAGCCGCTTTTGTGTATGCTATAAGTGGAGAGGTGTTGGTTGGCAGAGGGTTTGGACATGGGCAGGATCGGTGCAGACCATTAATGTTGGCCACAAAAGGCACATAAACCACAAAAAACGGCTCTTTTGTGTCTTTTGTGCTTTTTGTGGCTCGCTTCCGCCCGGCGGGGAGTACGCAGAACCAGGTTTTCAGGAAAAGACCATGGGTGCTCCCCTGTGGACTTCCCCTGCCGTTTATGGCATCCTCCCCAGCTCCATGGCACGCTTTATCATCAAAGGTGGTCATCCTGTCAGCGGTGTACACCGTTGTCCGGGCAATAAGAATGCGGCGCTTCCCATGCTGGCCGCCTGTCTGCTCACCGACGAGCCGGTGACGCTCTCCAACCTGCCGCTGATCGCGGATGTGCGTACGATGCTGGAGTTGCTGGCGGGCATGGGGGTTTCGGTCCAACTGGATGAAGCCACACGCACCGTGCGCGTACAGGCGCGCAAGATTCGCACCACGCGTCTGGACCGCAAGCTCTGCGGCCGGGTGCGTTCCTCCATCCTCTTCGCGGGGCCGCTGGTAGCCCGTAGCGGGGGCGCGGTGCTCTATCCGCCGGGGGGCGACGTCATCGGCCGCCGGCGTCTGGATACCCATCTCGACGGGCTGAAGCAGTTGGGCGCCGCCATCCGCTACAACGGTGCCTATACCTTCCGGGCCCGGACGTTGACCGGCGCCCGGGTGCTGCTGGATGAGGCCAGCGTCACGGCCACGGAGAACCTCCTCATGGCCGCCGTGCTCGCCACGGGGCGCACGGTGCTCTATAACTGCGCGTGTGAACCGCATGTGCAGGACCTCTGCCACATGCTGGTGGCCATGGGTGCCCAGATCCAGGGGATTGGCACCAATTTGCTGACCATCGAGGGGGTCTCTCGCCTGCATGGCGTGGAGGCCCGCATCGGCCCGGATTTCGTGGACGCGGGCAGCTATCTGGTCGCCGCGCTGGTGACCGGGGGCGAACTCCGCATCCAGGATGTCCGACCGGCCGATTTCGAGGCGCTCACGCGCCCCCTCTCCCGCTTCGGCGTCAAATGGTCTCTGGCGGACAATACCCTGCATATCCCGGCCCGCCAGCGCCTGCGCACGGCGTATGATCTGGGCGATGCCATCCCCAAGATCGAGGATGGCCCCTGGCCGGCCTTCCCGTCGGATCTCATGAGCGTGCTGATTGTTCTGGCGACGCAAACGCGCGGTAGCACGCTCTTTTTTGAGAAGATGTTTGAAAGCCGCCTCTATTTTGTGGACCATCTGATCGGCATGGGCGCGCGGATCGTGCAGTGCGATCCGCACCGTGTCGTGGTCACCGGGGCCACCGCCTTGCGCGGTTCCCGCGTGGCCAGCCCGGATATTCGTGCGGGCATGGCGCTGTTGATCGCGGCGCTCTGCGCCCGGGGAGAGACGGTCATCCACAATGCGGAGAGCATTGACCGCGGGTATGAACGCGTCGATGAGGAGCTGCGCCGCCTGGGCGCGGCGATTACACGGGACGTCGAGTAATCCGTACACGGAACACGCATGACGAGCGAGGCCGACATCAAGCATTGGTTGCCCTATATCTTGGCAGGCTTGCTGCTGGCGGTGGCTGTGATCCGGTTGATGGTCTGGTCTGTACGATGCCGCCGCGCCCCGCGCAGCCTGGCGGAGGGTTCGAAGCCTGCTGCGACGTAGGATTTTCTGCCGTGCCTACACCTACTGCTATGGACGAGGCTCCGCGCGGAGCCACCAGTCACGGGCCGCTGCGGGTCTCGTACACATGCCGCATTCTGGGTGTGGATACCGCGCTGCGCTCCACCGGGGTCGGCGTGGTCGATGTCTGCGGCAGCCGCCTCTCGGCCGTGCATTACGGGACGCTGCGTAATCCAGCCAGCCGGCCGCTCTCGGCCTGCCTGCTGGCGATCGAGGATGGCATCGCCGAGCTGATCACGGCGCATCGCCCGGAAGTCGTGGCCGTGGAAGGGGTCTTTTTTGCCAAGTATGCGCGCGCCACCCTGTTGCTGGGCCATGCCCGCGGCGTGGTCCTGGCGGCCTGCGCCCGACTGGGTGTGCCGGTGTTCGAATATGAACCGCGCCGCGTTAAGCAAGCGGTGGTGGGGCAGGGGGGCGCCGCCAAGGAACAGGTGCAACGCATGGTGCAGGCCATGTTGGAACTGCCGGAACTCCCGCCGGAGGACGCCGCCGACGCGCTGGCCATCGCCATCTGCCATGCGCAAAACCGCACGCGCCAGATCGCCTTGGGCACGCCCCCGCTCTGAGCGTCTGCTATTCGCTGGCAACCATCCGCGGCGATGGAGGAAGAGGTTGTGGGGCATGGCCGCAGGTTTTCAAGGGTGCGCGCTCCGCGCTTGACGTCGCTGGCGCTCCGGCGCATGCTGTGCGGCGTTGTACCGGAGGAGCGCCATGACCGACCCTAGCTGCATCTTTTGCAAAATTCTGGCCGGGAAGATTCCCAGCGCCTGTGTGTACGAGGACGAGCATGCCTATGCCTTCCTCGATATCGCCCCGTTCGAGAAGGGGCACACGCTGGTGATCCCGCGCTACCATGCCGAACGGTTCACCGACCTGCCCGCCGACTGGGTCCATCGCCTGATGCCGGCCGTGCAGCAGACCGCGGCCATCTTGCTGCAGCGGCTGCCCTGCGATGGGTTCAACCTGCTGCAGTCCAACGGCGCTTGTGCCACACAGGTGGTGCCACATGTGCATTTCCATGTCATCCCGCGCTGGAACCAGCGGGAGATGCGCTGGCTTCCCGGGCAGTATGACCAGCCGGCGGAGATGCAGGCTTTGGCGGCCCGGTTGCACGCCTAGCCGTCGCACGGCACCTGGTCGCAGGTGGCTGACGGGGGCGCTGCGGCGGATGGCGGGGTGGCGGGGGTTCCTTCCAGCAACCCGCGCACGACCACCGCCGCACAGTGCAGGCCGAAGGCGCCCGTGACAAACGCCGCCGACCCCAAGATCACATTCCGGTCGTCACAATTGAAGAATTCCGAGTTTTTGCTTGTGCAGAAACAACGGCGCGCGCTCCCCCCGTCGCTGGGGAGTTCGCGGGGTGCCGTCGGGTCCTCGCGCGAATAGACGGCCGGGATGCCGAACTTCCCCTTGTTCTCCCGCGGGAAGCCGTACTCCCGCCGCAGGATCTTGCGCACCATGCGCGCCAGCGGGTCCACGTCGGTCCGCGAAAGATCCGTCACCGCGATGCTGGTGGGATCCAGCCGCCCCCCGGAACCGGTTGAGCAGACCACGCGGATCCCGCGGGCATGGCAGGTGGCCAGCAAATGACACTTGGAGGAGACGCAATCAATGGCATCCACGACGAAGTCCGGCCGGGTCGCAAGGATCTGTTCGGCCGTATGCTCGCCGTAGAAACACCCCTGCACATGCACCACCACCGCCGGATTGATCTGCCGCAGCCGTTCGGCCATCACGTCGGCCTTGGGTTGGCCGATCCGTCCGCCTAGGGCATGCAGTTGGCGGTTGAAGTTGGTGATGCACACATCGTCAAAATCCACCAGCGTGATCGTGCCGATCCCGGAGCGCACGAGGCTCTCAACCGCCCAGGAGCCTACCCCGCCGATCCCCACCACCATGACATGCGCCTGGTGCAGCCGGCGCAGGCTCTCCTCGCCCACCAGACGCGCCAACCGGTCAAACCGCCGATCCAGCAGGCCGTCGCTGGGGTTGGGCCGGAGATCGATCCTTTGTTCCTCGAGAGCATCCATCGCTGTTCCTTATTCGCCCATAGACGCGCGCTACCCATACACGCCCTATGAATAACTAGCATATTGCCAGATTATGGCGAAGTAAAGCGTTTGCCATGCAGCAGGCGCATGGTCTCCATGGTCTTTTCCTGAAGCGCCATATTATGCAAGCTGGCTGTAGCAAGGTCTTTGTGGTAACCGCAGAAGCCGCTTTTGAGTATGCTAAAATTGGGGAAGGTTTGGTTGGCTGAGGATATGGACATGGGCAGGATCGGCGCAGACAATTAAGGTTGGCCACAAAAGGCACATAAA